>JANYCV010000327.1 GCA_025360145.1 Acidobacteriaceae bacterium | reverse complement strand
CCTGGCAGTAATTGCGATCATGACTCCTGGTTCGCGGTGTCGCAGAATCTCGGCGAGACGGCGGAATTTATCTGGCATGACGCTACGCGTCTCGGCAATGTTGACGCCATCATCCTTCCCGGCGGTTTCTCGTACGGGGACTATCTGCGTTGTGGAGCCATAGCACGATTTTCGCCGGTGATGTCGGCGGTAGCGAAGTTTGCGGCCGATGGCGGGATGGTGTTGGGCATTTGCAATGGATTCCAGATTCTGGTGGAAAGCGGACTGTTGCCCGGTGCGCTGATGCGGAACCGCGGCTTGAAGTTTCTGTGCAAGGAAGTGGAACTGCGCACCGAGACTACGAACTCTCCTTTTACACAGGGCGGCAGCAAAGGCCAGATTCTAAGAATTCCGATCGCGCATGGCGAGGGATCTTACTTTGCGGACGATCGCACGCTGGACGAATTGGAAGCGGAGGACCGCGTGGCGTTTCGATACGTGGATAATCCGAATGGTTCCGCCCGCGATATCGCTGGTATTTTGAACCCCGGCCGCAATGTTCTAGGCATGATGCCGCACCCGGATCGCGCAGGCGAGCCGCTGATGGGTTCTAGCGACGGACTGGTGATCTTGAGATCCATGGTCTCCAGCCTGGCGGTCAAATAAGAATGGTTGCAATTACACCCGAAATCATCACTGCGCACCAGTTGACTAGCGCGGAATATGAAAAGATTGTATCGCTGCTTGGACGCGAGCCGAGTTACACAGAGTTGGGCATTTTCAGCGTGATGTGGAGCGAGCACTGTTCTTACAAGAGCTCGCGGTTGCATCTAAAGAAGCTGCCGACTCGCAGCAAGCTGGTGCTGCAGGGCCCTGGGGAGAACGCCGGCATTATAGATATCGGCGACGGATGGGCGATTGCCTTCAAGATTGAATCCCACAATCACCCCAGTTTTATTGAGCCGTTTCAAGGCGCGGCTACGGGCGTGGGCGGAATTTTGCGCGATATTTTCACCATGGGCGCGCGGCCGATTGCGGTGATGGATGCGCTGCGGTTCGGGCCTTTGGACGACCCGCGGCATGGCGCACGGAACGCGCGGATTGTGGAAGGGGTGGTGGGCGGCATCGCGCATTACGGGAACTGTTTTGGCGTTCCGACCGTGGGCGGCGAGTGCGTGTTTGAAGCCAGCTACAACGGGAATCCGCTAGTGAATGTTTTCGCGCTGGGTGTGTTCCGGAAGGGCGAGGTTTTCTACGGCAAGGCAGTGGGCGTAGGGAATCCGGTGATTTACGTGGGCGCGAAGACCGGCCGAGATGGGATTCATGGGGCATCCATGGCGTCGGCTGAGTTTACCGAAGAATCGAAACAGAAGCGGCCGAACGTGCAGGTGGGCGATCCATTCCTCGAAAAGCTGTTGCTGGAAGCTTGTCTGGAGGCGATGAAGACAGGCGCGATTGTCGGCATCCAGGATATGGGAGCGGCGGGGCTGACCAGTTCGAGCTGCGAGATGGGCAGCCGCGCGGGCACGGGCGTGGAGTTCGATATGCAGTACGTTCCGCAACGCGAGACGGGCATGACTCCTTATGAAGTGATGCTGTCCGAATCGCAGGAGCGGATGTTGCTGGTGGCGGAAAAAGGCAGGGAAGACGAAGTTTTCCGCGTGTTCCACAAGTGGGGGCTGGATGCGGTGACGATCGGCGTGGTCACCGATTCGGGCATGCTTTGCGTGAAGGATCACGGCGTGGTGGTGGCGGAGATTCCGAATCGCGCGCTGGCTGATGAAGCACCGCTGTACGACCGGCCTCATAATGTCCCGCCGCTGCGCACCGCGCCGATGGACGGGCCGGAGTTTGCGAGCAAGGGGCTGGCAGGCGACCTGGAAGCGCTGATCAGTTCCGCGGATCTTTGTTCAAAGCGCTGGATCTGGGAACAGTACGACTACATGGTGCGGACCAATACGCTGGCGGGTCCGGGGGGCGATGCGGCGATTGTGCGCATCAAAGAGACGGACACGTCGATTGCGATGTCGCTGGACGGGAACGGGCGCTACTGTTATCTTTCGCCGCGCGAAGGCACGAAGCTGATTATCGCTGAATGCTGCCGCAATCTGTCCACGGTGGGTGCGCTTCCGGTTGCCGCTACTAACAATTTAAACTTCGGAAATCCGGAACGGCCGGAGATCATGGCGCAGTTGGTGGAATCGATTGAAGGGATGGCCGAGGCTTGTTCCTTCTTTGAGACGCCGATTACGGGCGGCAATGTGAGCCTTTACAACGAGACTCTGGGTGATGCGATTTTCCCTTCGCCGGTGATTGGAATGGTGGGGCTGATGAAGACCGGGACGCCCACTACCATCAATTTCAAGCAGGCTGGGCGGGCCGTGGTGCTGGTGGGTGGACTGGGCACTTGCGATTCCGTTCATTTTGGCGGCACGCAGTATGTAAAACAAATTTTGAAAAACTTGTGGGGCATGCCGCCCTTGCTCGATATGGACTATGAGAAGCGCGTGCAGGCGGCGATCCGGCAGATTGTGGTGGAAGGGTTGGCGGAGTCGGCGCATGATGTGAGTGACGGCGGACTGGGTGTGGCGCTGGCGGAATCGGCGCAGACGGTTGGGGTTCAAATCGATTTAGATAGCGATTTGAGGCCTGAGTTTCTGCTGTTTCATGAAGGCCCATCGCGCATTCTGATTTCGACTGAGGACGTTGCGGCAGTGCAGAGGATCGCGGCGGCGCATGGGGTGGAAGCGCCGCGGATCGGTGTTACGATTGGGGAGTGGGTGGAAGTGAGCAATCGAAATTCTTCCCTGCTCCGTTGTAGCGTTTCCAGCTTGCGAGAACTCCGTGAAACTTCACTAGGACGTTTGCTGCATGCCCGATAAAAAGCAAGATAAATTCAAAGACGAATGCGGGGTGTTCGCGATTTATGGCCACCCTGAAGCGGCGAATCTTGCGTATCTGGGCCTATATGCTTTGCAACATCGCGGCCAGGAGAGCGCAGGGATTGCTTCGAGCGACGGCCGTGAGATCTATTGCCATAAGGCGATGGGCCATGTGGCGGATATTTTTACGCCGGAAGTGGTGGGCAGCTTGCCGGGCGTGCTGGCAATCGGGCACACGCGATATTCCACGGCGGGCGATACGGTGCTGCGCAATGCACAGCCGTTTTCGGTGGCGTGCAACAAGGGTTTGATTGCCGTTGCACACAACGGGAACATTACGAACGCTGGTGAGTTGCGGCGGCAACTGGAGCAGGAAGGCTCGATATTTCAGGCGTCGAGCGATACCGAAGTGATCCTGCATCTTGTCGCGCGGTCGCGGGAGCGCACATTGGCAGGGGCGTTGCGCGAGGCGCTGCTGCAACTCGAAGGCGCGTTTTCCTTGGTTTTCCTGGCGCAGGACTGCGTGATTGTGGCGCGTGATCCTCACGGATTCCGCCCGCTGGCGATGGGCCAACTGGAACTGTCCGGTGATCGAATCTCCTACGTGTTTGCGTCCGAGACCTGTGCATTCGATTTGATCGACGCGGTCTACATGAACGAGGTGGAGCCGGGCGAGATGGTGATTGTGGGGCCGAAGGGCATGAGCCGGGAGCGGTATGCTCCATCGCACAGGCGGGCCCATTGCGCATTTGAGCACGTCTATTTCGCGCGGCCGGATTCCTTAGTGTTTGGGCGTTCGGTGCAACAGTCGCGGGAGCTGCTGGGGCGTTTGCTGCATCGCGAACACCCTACGAATGCGGACGTGGTTGTGCCTGTGCCGGATTCGGGAGTGGCGGCGGCGCTGGGGTATGCGGCGGAGTCGGGTATTCCGTTTCGACAGGCGCTGATCCGGAACCATTATGTGGGGCGTACGTTCATTGAACCTTCGCAGGCGATTCGCGATTTCGGCGTGAAGTTGAAGTTGAATCCGATCCGGCATTTGCTTGAGGGCAAGAGCGTGGTGCTGGTGGACGATTCCATCGTTCGAGGGACTACCAGCCGCAAAATTGTACGGATGGTGCGGAATGCCGGGGCGCGCGAAGTGCATCTGCGCATCTCTTGTCCACCGACGATTTCCCCCTGTTTTTACGGGGTGGATACGCCGAACAAGAGTGAACTGATTGCGGCGAACAACACGGTGGACGAGATCCGCCGCTATGTGGAAGCCGATTCCATTGGCTATCTATCGCACGATTCTTTGCGTATCGCGGTGGCGGATACGAAAAATCAATATTGCTACGCCTGCTATACCGGCGACTACCCGACGGACCTGATTCACATTCAGGAACTGATGGGAGCCAAGGCCAACCGTTAGCGCGATGGCTGCGGTTGTTGCACAGTCCGCCCTGAGAGTTCCGCATTCGCGCATCCGCGAACTGGCGGAGATCGCCATGGGGATGAACGGCGTGCTGAAATTGTACTTCGGGGAATCGAACGTTCCTACTCCCGATTTCATCAAACGCGCGGCGCAGCAGGCGATGGCCGATGGGTTCACGTTCTATACGGAGAACGCGGGACTGCCTTCGTTGCGTAAAGCGCTGGCGCACTACTACGAAGAGAGGCACGGGGTGACGCTGGACGCGCTGGGTGAGATTGTGATCACTGCGTCCGGCGTGCAGGCGTTGAACGCCGGAATTCGCTGCATGTTGGATCCAGGAGATGAGGCGTTGGTGTTGACGCCGGCATGGCCGAACGGTTCGGCGATTATCACGATGGCGAACGCGGTGCCCATCGAGATTCCGCATGTCCTTCGCGGCGAACGTTACTACATCGATTTCGACGCGCTGGAAGCTGCGGTTACGCCGCGCACGCGGATGCTGTTGTACACGTCGCCGTCGAACCCGCTTGGGTGGGTGGCTAGTGATGAAGAGCAGCAGCAGATTCTGGATTTCACGCGGAAGCACGGGCTTTGGTTAATGGCCGATGAGGTTTACGAGCGGCTGTATTATCCCGCTTCGGGTGGCAATGCTCCGGCACCTTCCATCTTGAAGAAATGCACGCGGGAAGATGCGGTTGTGGTAGTGCAATCTTTCTCGAAGAGTTACTGCATGACGGGGTGGCGGCTGGGCTGGATTGTGGGGCGCAGGGATTTGGTGACGCGGGCTACGCAGTTGAACGAGTTCATTATTTCCCACGCGCCGAGTTTCACGCAGCGCGCGGGTGAGGCGGCGCTGGTTTCGGGCGAAGACACGCTGAAAGAGATGCATGCGGGGTTGCAGGCGAACCGCGAATTCTGTCTGGCGGCGTTGCGGAAGATGCCGGGGATTACTATTCCGAAACCGGACGGCGCATTTTATTTGTTCCCCAAAGTGGAAGGACTTACGGATTCTTTCGCGTTTTGCAAGCGGCTATTAATGGACACGAAGGTTGGCCTGGCACCGGGCGTGGCGTTTGGCGCGGGTGGCGAGGGGTCGATCCGGCTTTGCTATGCGGCGGACCAATCTATATTGGCTCCGGCGATGGAGCGGCTGGGCGCGTTTTTGCAGACTTGGCGGTAGTATGTGGAGGACGCCATGCTTACCCGCGAAATCATTCTGACGGCTTTGCATCTCTTATCGGATCGTTTACTGGATAGGGGTGTTATCGGGGAGATTAATATTCTTGGCGGTACGGCCATGACGTTGGCTTTCCAAGCGCGACAATCCACAAAGGATGTCGACGCTATATTCGCGCCAGTGGATGTTGTACGGGAAGCCGCCCGCTTGGTCGCCGGTGAACTCGATTTGCCCGTTGATTGGCTGAACGATGCGGTCAAAGAATTTGCATCGGAACATCCCCGTTTTAAGCAGGTCGAGGGCCTTGACTTTCCCAACCTCCGCATACAGACTCCGGTGCCAGAATACTTGCTTGCGATGAAGGTGATGGCGGCGCGGGTTGGGTTTCCCGGAGAACGAGGCGATGGGGAAGACATCGCATTTCTGATTGAGCTTCTGAAGCTGAAGAATTCCGAAGAAGTCTTGAACATTGTTCAGGAGTACTATGATCCGGCGAAGATTCTCCCGCGGTCGGTGTATCTTGTCGATGAGATTTTTGAAGTGCGACGGAATGAACGCGCGGAAGGTATCTGATGGCGGGGATGGCTCGGTCGCAATCCCTCGTCGAGGTCGCTTTGGATTGCCCGGCGCTTAACGAGTTTTCCATGCGGCTGGCGGACTTCCTGCATGAGTTTTCGGCCCATCCCAGTAGTAGCATGGTCAGTGGGCAGCCTCCTCTTCTGCGTGATTCCATGGAGTCGGGCGATGTGGCTGATGCGTATCTCGCGGCCACGGCGGACGCGCTTTCTACCAGCTTGGGTACCCGGCGGCCAGAATGGACAGAGGCCCCGGAGCGGTATCTGCGACGGCCTTGGTTTGCGCGCCGCGGGCCCAGCATGCGTGCGTGTCTGCTACTGGAAAGTCCCTCGGCCTTTCGGCAACGAAATCTGTTTGTCACCGCGAATGCTTTATCGGTGGCCTGAACTTCCAAGCTTACATTTCGAGCGCAGGCTGACCGGAAGCCGTACGCGCCTAAATATGCGCCCGGCGGCTATGAATACCAGGCTGAGGGATGAAGCCGACGATTGCCTGAAGGCCCGTGGACAGTGTACCCTTGGGCTGCTCGAAAAGGCTCTGCATGACGACCTGCGCGCATTCATCAAGCGGGAAGGAGGCGGGGCTAAACCTGACGCATTACCCTCACTTTTGCGACGCTACAAGTGCGGAAGCTGGTTCGAGACTTATCGTTGAATTCATGACAGAGAATGCTTTTTTCGGGTGGCGCACTCTCCTATCGGTGTTCTGGGACCGGCTGATTCGGTGCCGCCGCTGGCCGGCGTTATCAAAACAGGATCTTCATCGCCATCTGAATTGTCCGCGGCGAAGACCACTCCGCCGTCACCTGGCCGAACGCAGTGCTGCTGGGTGAGGTGTTCGGACCTAGAAACTGCGGGTGATTAAACGCGTTGATTCCCTCTATGCGCAACTGGACCTGAAACCGTTCGCTAATCTGCGTGTTCTTGATCAACCCCAGATCGATGTTGTTTGTGCCGGCCGCGCGGATTCCCGAAAAGCGGCTGCTCAACGTCTGCCGGTTCGATGCCAGTTGTGCCACGGAGTTGCGCTCGAATCCCGCGCCCACGTTGAACCACCGGTCCACCGTGCGTTGACTGTCCGGGATCGGAATGCTCGCAAGATTCCCGTTGAAGATCGCATTGCCAAAGCCGAGTGCCGGACCGGTCTGCGCCTGGTAGATTCCGGACGCCTGCCAACCGCTGATTGCCTTGGAAGCAAATCCTTTCCACGCGCCGCCCCAGGGCTTCCCTTTGCCGAAAGGAAGTTCATAAACCGCGGAGACGGCTAGCCGGTGCGTGCGGTCCTGGTCGGAGATGACCTTCTCCGGCATGGGATCGGCGGCATTCAAATAAGTGCGTGCTTCCATCAGCTTCGACCACGTCCATGAGACCGTGGTCATGAAGCCGGACGAGTACCGTTTTTCAAACCTTGTCTGCATGGAGTGATACCACGAGTAGCCTTGGTTGGTGTCCATGGTCACGCCGGTGAACTGCGGGTACGGCAGCAACAGTTGCGATCTGGCAACCGTGGTGCCTGCCAAGTTGGTTCCTGGCAACAACGGATAGAAAGGATTTGCCACTTGCGCATTCAGAAAGTTGATGGTCTGTTGGTCGCGGACCGCTGAGGTGCTTAGGTATTGGTTGGGCAGCGCATCGAGGTTCCGGCTGATTCGCTGCCGCACGCCCCGGTTTCCGGCATAAGAAACTTCCAGCACAGATCCCCCAGGCAAGCTGCGCTGTACCGCGAATTGCCAGCGCGCCATATAAGGTGTCCGGAGGGTTGGATTGAAGAAGCTGACGCTCTGGCCCAGGTTCGTGCTCAATCCATTGCCCGCTCCTACCGGAGGCAGCAAGCCGTTCGGAAACGGATTTGCCAGAGTCGCGATGTAGTGCTGGCCATTGTCGAGGGATGGGACCAACTGCGTAGTCTGGGTGAAGCCGGTCTGAATGACATCAAAGTTAGGCGCTCCGTTGGGCTCGAAATAGATGCCGAGGCCGGCGCGGATCACCGTCAATGGCGTCAGGGAATAAGCCAGACCGACGCGCGGCATGAAATTTTTCTTGTTGTAGTTCCAAAGCGTACGCGGCGTTCCGTTCACATTGGGGAATGTCAGGCCACCCAGCACGCGGAACTGATCCGGGGGAATCTGCGGGAGCGGATTGGCAGTGTATGCGGCCTTGACAGCGGCTTGAATTGGACTGGCAGCATTGAAATCGAATCCCTCCACGCTGCGGTCGAAGCGCTCCGTCATGGGCGACGGCAATTCATGCCGGAGCCCGATGCTAAGGGTCAGATTGCGGCTAATTTTCCAGTCGTCCTGTACATAGGTAGCCAAGATCTTGGTCTGCTCGGCGTAATTGGCGTTAATGGGAAAGATGCCGCCCGTAGGCAGGCCGTATAGGAGACTTGCGAAGCCCTGGCCGATCGGCGAACTGCCGGAGGTATCGAACGGTCCACGAGTCCAGTTTGTGCCGAACATCAGCGTTCCGGAAGATGTGCCCAGATCGGTGGAGTTCCGTTTATAGATGCGATAGCCGACGCCCCCGCGGATCGTGTGGGTGCCGTGGACCTTCGTCATGTTCACCGCAAAATCGTGGGCATCGACTGGGTTCCAGCTCTGATTTTGAACGGAAAGCGACGAATACCCTATGGTATCGATACGCGGAAGCCGCACCAGGCGGGGGTCGATTGCCTTGATCTGATTAATGAAGGTGGATGAGAATCCCGTGCCGGCCAGATCCCAGCCGGCCTGATCCGGGACAAGGCCGTCGATGTAACGGGTATAGCTATAACGGGTGTTAATGAAGAACTCGGGCGATACGGTATAGATGTGATCGATAGCAGCGCCCCGATTGTACCGGGATAGCAGGTGGCCGACAGCGCCGTGGTGGCGCTGGTCCTGTACGCGGAGGTTCCTGGTAGCATTCGCGCGGACGAAGAATCGTTGCTTCTCTGAAATGGTGTGGTCGATTTTGACGATGTGGTTGTAGAAGGTGTCGTGAGAGTTTCTGCCGTTGGTGTAGTTGTTGACACCATCGACATTTCCCGGGAGATTTGGATTGTCAAATAGCGCGGCGATCTTGGCGCCCAGCGGATTGATCTGACTCGACGGGATACGGTTGTTAGGTAAGGGTTGGCGGCTGTAAAGGCCGCCGGCAGCGGGCGCAATGGAGTACGGATCGTAGATCTGGTACCTGGTGCCTAGCGCCAAAAGGTTGGAGAGGTCGCCGGTTTTCTGGGCTGCGTTGGGCACGGCCTCGTTGCCGATGGAAACAGGATCAAAGGTCCAGATGCCTTCGTAACCATACATGAAAAACGTTTTGTTGCGCCCGTCATAGAGTTTGGGAATGACGACCGGACCACTTACGTTGCCGCCCCAGCGGTGTGATTTATAGGCAACCTTGGGGGCGCCTACGCGGTTCAGAAAGAAACGGTTCGCGTAGAAGAGTGGGTTCTGATTGAAATAATATGTTTGACCGTGCAGCTCATTCGTGCCTGATTTCAAGCTCATGTTGACGGTGACGCCGCTCATGTAGCCGTATCCGGCGTCGAACGATGCGGTCTGTACTTTCACTTCCTGGACAACACCCGGAGGTGGCGAATAGGCGAATCCGGAGTTGGCGTTGTTCATTGCGCCGTCAAGGAGAAATTGAGCGGTGCCAACTCGCGTGCCGTCGCCTGCAATGGCGGAGCCGGACCCGGTGTCAAATGGGCGAACGTCCTTGGGAAAGCTTGGCATGAAAAGGACGCCTGGAGACAGGGCAGCCATCGGCATCACGTTGCCGGTTAGCAGTGGCAAATCGAGAATAGCCTTGCTGCTGAGCACTTGACCCATGGATGTGGTGGATGTGTCGAGCAGCGGCGTGTCGGCTGTGATCTGGACGCTTTCGGTAGCTTGGCCGAGTTCAAGGGCGACGTCGATGGTGATGCGCTCGTCCACACGCACCTGGATTCGAGAACGCAGGGATTTCTTAAATCCGGGAGCTTCCACCGTCAACGAGTAAGGGCCTGGAATCAGGAACGGCAGCAGGAAGTCACCTGTGGCGTTGGTGGGAGAAGTAGTATGCACGCCGGTGGCAGTGTTGGCCGCATCTACCGTGGCGCCGGCGATGGCGGCCCCGCTGGGATCGGCGACGCGCCCCAGAATGGCGCTTGGGGCCTGCTGGGCGGACATTGGGATTTGCGCTAAAAAGAGCGCACCGATCATAAGGTACTTGGCTTTCTGGATTTGCATACTCCCCTCCAACGTGGACCGCCTGCATCGCGGCGGCTGATGTGTCCGAAATGCTATCACGATATTTCGGGAGTAGTCAATGAGAAATGGGTGGGGTAAGTGCTGTATTCAAAGAAGGTATCGTCTTTCTGTATACTGGATGCACCTCAATGTTGAAGTGGTTTGCATGACTCGAATCGGCACACTGTCCGTATTGGCTTTATTGGCAGGAGTTTCAGCGCCCGCGCAGAGTTCCAAGACTGTTTCCTTCACCAAGGATGTAGCACCACTTCTTGCGGAGAAATGCGTGCATTGCCACGGGCAGGATTCGGCAATGGGCAATCTGGATCTGCGCACTCGGGCAAGTATGCTCAAAGGCGGGAAGCACGGTCCGGCCATCGTTCCAGGCAAGTCGCAGTCTAGTGGATTATACGGGCATCTCACCGGAGCGATTCAACCGCAAATGCCGTTCGGCGGCCGTGCGACAACCGAACAGATTGCGACCCTGAAAAGCTGGATCGACGGCGGTGCGTTGTGGGATTCGCCGGCTACGCTTACTTCCACCGCAGTCCCGCCGGAGAAGAAGTTCAGTGACAGGCAGCGCCGGTATTGGGCATTTCAGCCAGTGACGAAAATGGCGCCGCCGTCCGTCCGCGCAAGCTTGTGGGTCAGTACTCCAGTGGATGCTTTTGTGCTGGCGAAGCTGGAACAGAAGAACTTGAAGCCGAATCCACCGGCGGACCGGATCACCTTGCTCCGGCGTGCAACGCTCGACCTGATTGGACTTACACCGGCGCCCGAGGAAGTGCAGGCATTCCTCACCGATAATTCGCCGGACGCATTCGCAAAAGTAGTGGACCGCCTGCTCGCGTCGCCGCAATACGGGGAGCGCTGGGGACGTCACTGGCTCGATCTGGCGCGCTATGCCGACACCAATGGATTCAAGGCGGATGAAACACGGCCTAACATCTGGCGCTATCGCGATTATGTGATTCAGGCGTTTAACGAAGACAAGCCTTATGACCGCTTCATCAAAGAGCAGATAGCTGGCGATGAATTGTATCCAAATGAACCGGTGTCGAAAATCGCCGTTGGTTTCAACCGTCACTACACCGATGAGACGAACCAGCCTGTGATGGAGTTGCGGCGGCAAGAGACTCTAAACGACATCACGGACACCGTAGCCTCAGTGTTCCTGGGGCTTACGTACGGGTGCGCGCGATGTCACGATCACAAGTTCGATCCCATTTTGCATAAAGACTACTACCGGCTACAGGCGTTCTTTGCGAACATCCGGGCGGAAGACGATGTGATTCTGCTCGCTGGCGACAAGCGCAAAGAATATGAAGGGCAATACGCCGCATGGGACGCAAAGACCCACGGCATCCGGCAGGAAATGCACAGTATGGTAGAGCCGCTTTGGAAGGCGAAGGCGGATTATTACAGCATTCGGTTTTCCACCGGCACGAAGGAATCGCTGAATACGCCGCCGGAGAAACGGACGCCACTGCAGTCTATTCTGGCGTTCAATGCGATGCCGCAGATTACCTATAAAGACGACAATTTCGTGAAGGAATTGAAGCCCGAACAGAAGAAGCGGTTCGCCGGGCTGCAGGCTGAATTGAAGAAGTACGAGCTGGAAAGGCCGCATCCGCCGATGGCGCAAACGGTGGTGGACAACGGCCTGGAGTCCCCAAAGAGCTTCGTGCTCGCGGGTGGCGGCTGGGAGGCGCAGAAGGAAGAGGTCCAGCCTGGTTTTCTTTCGATCCTCGACCCCAGCGATCCGAAGATCGTCCCTCAGCCTCAGTTGAATTCAACGGGGCGGCGTTCGGTGCTTGCCACTTGGCTGGCGGATGCGAAGAATCCGCTCACTCCGCGCGTGATGACGAACCGCATTTGGGCTTATCATTTCGGGGAAGGCATCGTGGGGACGCCCAGTGATCTGGGCGTGATGGGCGATCGACCCGCGAACCCGCAACTGTTGGACTATCTATCGGCCACCTTCGTTGAGAACGGTTGGAGCGTGAAGAAGATGCATCGCCTGATCATGCTCTCCAGCACGTATCGGCAATCATCGGCCTACCAGAGTGCGGCGGCCACGGCCGATCCGGAAAACAAGCTGATGTGGCGCTATCCGCGGCATCGCATCGAAGGGGAAGCTTTACGCGATTCCATGCTGCTGACCAGCGGACTGTTGAACTTGAAAATGGGCGGCCCAGGCGTGCATCCACCGCTTCCGCCGGGTACCGTACCCATGCGCTATGCCGGGTGGACTCCGGAGAAAGATCCCAACGAAGCCAACCGCCGCAGCGTTTACGTTTTCGAGAAGCGCACGATGACGTATCCGATGTTTGAGGCCTTCGATGCTCCGAACCCGCAGGAAAGCTGCCCCCGCCGTTTCCGCACCGTAATCCCTTCGCAATCTTTGCAGTTGATGAACGATCAGTTGGTTCTCGATTGGTCGCAGAAGGTGGCTTCCCGCGTCTTGAATGACGGCGGATTGCTGCCCGCGCAACAAGTGGAGCGGGCATTCCGCATTATTCTATCGCGTCCCCCGAAGACTGTGGAACAGAAAGAAATTCTAGCTTTCCTCGGCGAGCAACAGACGCTGCTTGCCGCGAGGTTAGCGCGGAACGAAAAGGTTCCAATGCCAGAGAAGATACCTGACGGCATGGTCCCGGCGCAGGTGGCGGCGTTTGTGGATCTCTGTCATGCGTTGATGATTTCGAATGAGTTTTTGTACGTGAATTAGTGAGGAAATCCAGCCATGCTGAATAAGCTTCGACATCATTGGAACGTTTCATCGCGGCGTGAATTTTTCTCTCGCGCGGGCAGTGGTTTGGCCAGCATTGCGCTGGCGAGCATGTTCAACGAGGACGGTTATGCAGCGAACGCTTCACTAATCGACCCTCTCCAGTTGAAGAAGCCGGATCATCCAGCGTCGGCAAAGTCCGTCATTTGGCTGTTCATGGAGGGCGGTCCCAGCCACGTGGATCTGTTTGATCCGAAGCCGCTCTTGACGAAACTCGACGGCAAGCCAATTCCCGATTCCATTGAAAAACCGAAACAGACGTCGCGCGGAACGGGCAACAACGCGTTGATGGCCTCAAGGCGAACGTGGAAGCAGTACGGGCAGAGCGGAATGTGGGTGTCGGACTGGTATAAGAACATCGGTCCGCACGTCGACGACATGACGATCATCCGGTCCTGCTGGGCGGATGGTTTGAATCACGTGGGGTCGGTCTGCCAGATGAACACCGGGTCGATCCTCGCTGGGCGGCCGTCGCTGGGCGCTTGGGCAACGTATGGGCTTGGGACCGCGAATAAGAATTTGCCTTCGTTCGTGGTGTTGACCGACGACAAGGACCCGCTGGGTGGATCCAACAACTGGAACTCGGGATTCATTCCAGCGATTTATCAAGGCACGCAATTCCGCCGTGGCGACACACCTATTCTTGACCTCAAGCCCCCCGCCGGGATCAGTGACGAGCAACAGCGCAGCGGCCTTGGTCTGCTGAATCGGTTGAACAGGATTTGGTCGGAAGATAAGACCGACGATACAGAACTGGATGCGCGGATCCGATCGTATGAACTGGCGTACCAAATGCAATCGGCAGCCGCTGAGGCGGTAGATCTGACGAAGGAATCAGAGGCGACCAAGAAGAGTTACGGCATGGACGAGGAGGCTTCCTCGGTGTACGGAACCAATTGCCTGATGGCCCGCCGCCTGGTGGAACGAGGAGTTCGTTTCGTCGAACTGTATTGTGGTTCCGGCAGCGGTTGGGACGCCCACGAAAATATAGAAGCGAACCACGGGAAATGGTGCCGCGCTTCCGACAAACCAATTGCGGGCCTGCTGGCGGACCTGAAAGCGCGCGGGATGTTGAAGGATACGCTAGTGGTCTGGGGCGGAGAGTTCGGACGCACACCGTTTAATGAAATGAGCGTCGGCCGCGACCATAATCCGTGGGGCTTTACGATGTGGATGGCGGGCGGCGGCGCGAAGCCGGGGCAGTATGTGGGGTCGACCGACGAGATTGGTCTGCGCGCCCAGGAGAAGCCGGCGCACGTTCATGACATCCATGCTACGATTCTTTGGATGTTAGGACTGGATCACCTGAAAACGACTTATATGCACAATGGCCGTGCGGAACGTCCTACCGTACTGGCCGGCGAAGTGTTGAAGGAAATTTTTACTTAAAGTGAAACTGGGTATGTGCTTGACTCAAGTGGGTACGGTCTGGCAGCGTTTCGTGTGGCTGGCGCATTGGCGCCTTCGTCCCGCTTCCAGCAGCGGGACGAAGGCGTCCCGCGCCGGCCAGGGGGCCCGCCCCACCTTGGTAAGCTTCGGTCGTAGTACTTGCCTGAGTGAAGCACATACCAAGCCCGAAGTATTTAGAGCGGGATGCTGTAGTCAAGAGCCACCGCCGGAAGGCAGTGGCACTCGTAACGGGCTGGAAACCCTGTTCCGGTTAAAGCCGGCAGAATGATGCCCGCACCAAGCGGGCTTCAAGAAGTAGACGCACTTAACCGTCTACTTTAAAGTCGTCGTCCCGGTGCTCCAACAAGATGGGTTTGCGCTGTCACGCATCAGTGAGATCGCCACAGAGGTTCTCGTCCGACACCAGAGTTGCAGCCGATTACTGCCCTCCGGAGTCCATTTTCCTGCCCTTTTTCGCATCATGCTCGCGACTTCGCAATTGCCACCAGGAACCATCCTGACGGGCGGAAACGCACTAATGGATGCTATTCGCACACCTTTGTGCGACGCTGGAATTGTGAAAGGAAGCGAGTTCCCGCGGAAGGTGCAGCGCTTTGCCCGCCGACGCGGAATTTGCTTTCAGTACGAGCCAAGCCTCGGCAAAGGTAGCCATGGGCGTGTTTGGCTCGCAACGGTATCGACGACCCTGAAAGACCCGAAGAAGGAGCTGGGCACGCGGCTTTTTCGGGCGATGTGCCGCGACTTGGGGATTGAACCCCGTGACCTCTAAAAGGAGAGTCGATGTTTACTTTCGCTTACCCCGCAGTTTTCAGCCGTGATGATGAAGGACGATTTCTCGTCAGCTTTCCTGATTTCCCAAGCGCCCATACGGACGGCGCTGATGCAAGCGAGGCAACGGTGGAGGCAATTGACTGTCTGGGCAGTAGTATCGCGTTCGCAATGGTTGACAAGGCAATCGTACCCAAACCGTCCCGCCTGAAACGCGGGCAGAAGTTAATACCCGTGCCACTGTGGATCGTCGCCAAACTCGCTCTCTACTGGGCGATTCGGGAGCTTGGCATGAGCAAATCGGAACTGGCTCGCCGTCTCAACGTGGGTGAAACCGTTGTGCGGCGCATGCTGGACCCGAACCACGACACGAGACTGGAGAAGATTCAGACGGCGCTCGAAGCACTCGGGAAGCGAGTGGTCCTGGCCTATGACGCCGCGTGAACGTGGGGTTCGATCTGCTCTTTGCCCTTTTCTTCCACCAACGACCCAGTGTTAACCTGGTCGATCTCCCGATTTGCTTCAGTAGCCTATTAATGGCCGATTGCGTGATAGTTAGCCAATTTGCCCGTCACAGCCCGCGAGCTACTCCTTCCTTGGCGTGATTCACTTTTCTTCCCCCGATTTTATTCAAGTGCGCTGATGGTACCGGCCCATTCCCCCGCTGGATACCAATTAGCGTTAAGTTATTAGTTGCTCGAATGGAATCCGGAGTTCACAACCTCATGAAAAAGCTATCGCTGTTCCTGCTGGCGGCTTCCGCGTTCGCCCAGCCTTACTCGGCAACTTGGGAATCGATCGACCGCCGGGCCACGCCGTCCTGGTTTACCGACGCTAAGTTCGGCATCTTCATCCACTGGGGCGTCTACTCTGTGCCCGCGTATGCTCCCGTAATTCCAGGCAAGCTCGCGTACGCCGAATGGTATTGGAACGCCCTGACCAATGGTCCAAAGCCAGACGCCACGGCCATTCAGTCCGGCACCCTGGCGTATCACCAAAGGCAATACGGCGCGGACTATCCATATCAAAACTTCGCGTCACAATTCCGCGCTGAACTTTTCGATCCCGATCACTGGGCAGATGTGTTTCAACGCTCTGGCGCAAAGTATGTGGCGCTGACCTCGAAGCATCATGAGGGCTTTGCGCTGTGGCCCAGCCGCGAGGCCTCCGCCACTTGGGGACGGCCGTGGAACGCCGTGGAAACCGGCCCTAAGCGCGACGTACTGGGTGATCTTACCGAAGCCGTACGCCGCAAAGGCCTCAAGATGGGTTTCTATTATTCGCTTTACGAGTGGTATAACCCGCTCTGGCTGACCGACAAGCCGCGCTATATCGAGACGCACATGTTCCCGCAGTTCAAGGACTTGGTTACGCGCTACAAGCCATCTCTGATTTTCAGTGATGGAGAGTGGGATCTGCCATCCGCGGAATGGCGCAGCCCGGAACTGCTCGCGTGGCTCTTCAACGAGTCCGCGGTGAAGGACGAAGTGGTGATTAACGACCGCTGGGGCAAGGACTCCCGCCACAAACACGGCGGCTACTGGACAACCGAATACACGCCCGGCATGAGCGGCATGGACCACCCGTGGGAAGAGAGCCGCGGCATGGGCTTTTCCTACGGCTATAACCGTGCTGAACGGCTGGAGCATTATCATTCAGGCCGTGAGCTGATCGTCATGCTGGTGGACTTGGTCAGCCGCGGCGGCAACCTGCTGCTGGACATCGGCCCGGCCGCCGACGGCACGATTCCGGTGGTAATGGAAGAACGGCTGCTGCAGATTGGATCGTGGCTCAAGATCAACGGCGATGCCATTTTCGGGACCAAGCCGTGGAAGATCTCACGCCAGTGGGGAGCAGGCGAAATCCCGAAGGTGGACTATAACAAGGAGTTCGACAGCTCGATGGAAGCCGCAAAACCCGCCGCCATCCAAGCACCGGTAGAGGCGTACTTCACCGCAAAAGGCAACGATGTATTTGCGATTCTGCCGCGATGGCCGGGCCGGCGATTCACCATCAAGGACGCGGGTGC
>JANYCV010000308.1 GCA_025360145.1 Acidobacteriaceae bacterium | reverse complement strand
TTGTGGACGCTGCCGGAATTGTCTAGCCGGCCGCCGCCACCTGTGCGCCCACACCATGGGTGTCGGGGTGAATCGGCCGGGCGCATTCGCCGAATACATCTCACTGCCGATGACCAACATCTGGCGGCATCACGATTCAGTGGACCGCGATGTGGCCGCGATCTTCGATCCATTCGGCAACGCGGTACACACCGCTCTCTCGTTCCCGGTCCTTGGCGAAGACGTGCTGGTGACCGGCGCAGGCCCTATCGGGATCATGGCGGCGGCAGTGGCGCATCACGCCGGCGCGCGTCACGTAGTCATCACCGATGTGAATCCATACAGGCTTGACCTCGCGCGAAAGATGGGCGTCACCTTGGCCATCAATACGCTGGAAACCAGCATCGCCGATGCGCAGAAACAGCTTGGCATGCTGGAAGGGTTCGACGTCGGCCTGGAGATGTCCGGCAATCCATCGGCTTTCCGAAGCATGCTGGCAAACATGAGCCACGGAGCGAAGATCGCCATGCTGGGAATACCCTCCGAGGAGATAGCGATCGATTGGAATCAGGTTGTGTTCAACATGCTGACCATTAAAGGCATCTACGGGCGGGAGATGTATGAGACCTGGTACAAGATGACGGTGATGCTGGAATCCGGCTTGAACATTCTGCCGGTGATTACGCATCGATTCCCCGCAGTGGATTTTCAGCAGGGTTTCGATGTCATGATGACAGGGCAATCGGGGAAGGTAATTCTGGACTGGGAATCAATGCGTCCAGGTAACTCCGGTCGCGGTTGAAAATCGGGATCTCCAGATCCACTTGCCACGCTCGTTCCAGCTTGCGGACGACTCGCCCGCGCTTGAAGTCGGCGGACTGCTTCGCCCAGTTCAGTCCTTTCTCATGCAGCATCTCGTGTTTCCGGGCGGTCGACTGATGAAGAAGTTCGGCGTGCGAGTAATGGGCGGAGGCCAGCATGTTCAGGCTGTTCGCGCTAGCGTCCAATTGCCGCCAGAGGAAGTAGTTCTCCACTTCACTGCGCTGCGAGATCACCATCACTCGCGAATCGAACCCGGCGATCTTCGTGCTGGGGAAGGTGCGTTGAAACGCAGCCGTAAACAGGCTGGCGGAAACGGAAACGATCTTCTGCACGTTGCCGTCGAACCACAACGGGGCGTCCGGCTTCTCGAAGTCGGTCAGCAGGAATGAGTATTCGTCACTCTGGCCATAGGCGAAACGGCAGCCGATCATTTCGCTGCACAGATAGACGGCGGCCTGATCGAGAGCATCGGCCAGCGCGCGGCAGTACGGCCGTTCCAGGTCGCTGGTGAACGAGTGGAATGCCCGTCCATCGATGCGGATCACGACATAGGACCGGCGCGGCAGGGACAGACGAAGAGCGTCTTCGTAATCCCGTTTCATGCGCCGCCCCAGATCGTCTTTCATCAGCTTCAATTGTGCCAAACTCGGAGAACGGTGCGCGTTGTTCTGGATACCAATATTCTGATTTCGGCCTGCTGGACGCCTGACGGTCTGGAATCGCAAACGGTGCAACTGGCCCTGGCCGGAACGATCACCGCGTGCGTTTCCCCTGCCGTATGGGCCGAATACCGGGACGTTCTGTTTCGCGACAAATTCGCGTCGATCCGCGGTAGAGCCGACGAGCTGATGGCGAAACTGGAAGCTCTCGCAGTCCAAGTGGAGCCGCGAGAAACAGTGAGCGCCGCTTCCGACGAGTACGACAACCGGTTCCTAGAATGCGCCGTAACCGCCGGGGCCGTCTATCTGATCACCGGGAATCTCAAGCACTTTCCGGCAAGGTGGGGATCGACCCGCATCTTAAACGCGCGCGGGTTCCTCACTTCTTCACGGAAATGAGCAACGTCTGCGGCACTGTTTCGGGTCCCAGTGTGACGGTCAACGGCTGGTCACCGTCCGGCACATTCGCAGGGACCACCACGTTGAACTGATACACTCCGACCAGTCCAGTGATGAGACCGGCGTATGGGACCTGCGCGGTTGTTTCTCCAAACTGGAACTGTACGGGAGTAGACAGCGCCGTTGCACCCAGGACGACTCTGCCAGCTACCGGAACACTGCTAGGTCTCACTGGACCAAAGCCCACGCCGTAGAAAAGCAGTGTCTCGCCGGGAACGGCAGGCGCGGACGGAATACCGGGAATGCTACCGTTGCTCACAAAGGCGCCTGAGCTGGAATGAACCGCTGCGACATACTGCTTATCGCCTACCTTGAACGACGGAGGAGCCAGCAGTCCTGGTGCGAGGGCTTTAATGGTCAGCCCTGCCGGGGCGCTCACCTGGCCTTTGTAAGTCACGATTACGGGAGTTGCCGGATCATCTGGAAGATCCGCTGGCACCTGCACATTAACTTGGCCGGGACTGACGTAGCTGACGTACGCCCGCTTTCCATTCACCGTGACGGTTACGCCATCGAGCGAAGACGGCGCGTTGTCGTTCGTAAAGTCGTCCGCGGCCCATCCCCTGCTTGTTCCGGCGAGATTGGAGCCATAGATTTCAATGAACGATCCGGGCGCGGCCGATGCGAAGCCGCCGAAACTCGATGGAGTAATAATGCCGTTCGACGTAATTGTTGGCGGTGTGAGCGGTGCGACGGAGAGCACTAGAACGTAGTTGGAATCCTGCACCGCGCCGCCGTTATAGTTGATTAGCGGAATCGTGTCGCAAGGAGAGGGAAATACATTTGCGGGAATGGGCACGGCTGCTATCTTGTCCATGACCGCCAGGCTGGCTGCATTGGCCACGCGTCCGAAAACGGTGAAGCCTCCGTTCTGGCCATTCAGTGCGGAAGCGTTGCTCGCCAAATTGAAAAACCATTGGTTGGTTGCGCTGTTCGGCAAATCGGGCAGTTTCGCCATCGCTAGTGTGCCGCGGGTATTGGAGACACTGTATTCATTGACCACCGGATGATCTTCGTCCGTTTTCGTGTTACAGCCGTTTTGCAATTTGAAACCGCCGCCCTGGATTATAAAGCCTGGTACAGACCTGTGAAAGATCGAATTGTTATAGGCACCCTTGTTCATGTAACTCAGAAAATTGGCCACCGTCTTCGGCGCGGAAGCCGGGATCATCGTCACGTCAATATCACCGAGATTCGTGTGAAACCGGATCGTCGGCGCAGGCGTGCTTTGGCACCAAAGCACAGACGCAAACAGTGGGGCGAGGCAGAGCGTGGTGGCCAGACGGGTTCTCATAGGGATACTCGAAGTTTACCGCACGTTTTATTACTTCAGGTCGTATTTCGCCATCTTGTAGCGCATGCGATCCCGGGTGATGCGCAGCAGCCGGGCGGCCTGGGATTGATTGCCGCCGGAATGATCGAGCGCATCGATCAAAGACTGGCGCTCCCGGCCGTCGAGCGACATTTCGCCATGGGCATGTGCGGCGAGCGGCGGGTCCGCCGGAGTATGGGGAGCGTGTGACGCGCGCAGGCTTTCCGGTAAATCCTGCACGTCGATGGTATCTCCAAACACCATCATGCAGGCGTTCCCGATGGTGTTCTCCAGTTCCCGCACGTTGCCTGGCCATCCATAGCGTGCGAGCAAAATTTGGGCACGATGCGAAAGACCGGCGATGTCCTTTTGAAACTCCGCGGCGAATTTTTGAATGAAATGCCGCTCGAGCAACGGCAGATCCTCTTTGCGTTCCGCCAGCCCAGGCGTGCAGAGTTCCACCATGGCAAGACGATAGTACAAATCGTCGCGAAATGTTTTTTCGCCGATCATTTGCTTCAGATCGCGATTTGTGGCGGCCACTACCCGGACATCCACAACGCGCGACGTTAGCGCG
>JANYCV010000298.1 GCA_025360145.1 Acidobacteriaceae bacterium | reverse complement strand
TCGATGAAGAACTTCATCCAACGCGAGACGATGAACTTTGTGGGTTACGACCTGGAAGCCTACGTCCGCTTCCTGGGCGATAAGTTTCTGGGCATCTATCCACAGGTGGAGGGGTTACAAATCTCCGCCTCACAAATTCCTTACGAGGGAATCGTGGACGGCCACGTCGCCTTCGCGCCATCCGGACCTGATCGCGCCACCGTTCGCATCGAAGTTAGTCGAACAGGGATCACGGACCTTCGTTCCGGCATCACCGGATTCCGCCTACTGCGGCTGGGCGGCAGCGCCTTCAAAGGCTTCGTCCGCGATACTTACACCACGCTGCCCGATATTACTAACCGTCCACTCCACATGTGGCTTGATCTCGATTGGTCGTACACCAACCACTCCGCCGGATTCTCCGCTGGAGCCCTCACCGCGCATGTGCGACGCATGGTGCATGAGATCTTCCAAGGCTTTGAGTCGGGTAGCATTCAAGAGGTCATCTATCAACTTGGAACCAAAATGCTGGCCGATATCCCCGAGATTGCCGAGATCCACCTCGAAGCCAACAACCGTACTTGGGATACGATTGCAGAAGAAGGTGACGTGCTAGGCGTCTATACTGACGCCCGCCCGCCCTATGGGTGCCTTGGCCTTACAATGAAGCGTTAGCCATGAGTCAACTTACTACGCACGTCCTAGATCAGTCGTCCGGCCGCCCAGCTTCATTGGTTCGCATTGAGCTCTTTTGCGAAGGCAAGTTACTCAAAGAAGCAGAAACCAATCACGATGGACGCACCGATCAGCCGCTGCTCTCGGGCGAAGATTTCAAAGACGGCGTCTACGATCTTATTTTCCACATAGGAGCGTATTTTCGAGACAAGGACCTGGAGACAAGTATGCCGGCCTTCCTTGAAGAAGTGGTTGTACGCTTTGGGCTGGATACGAGCATGGGCAAATATCACGTACCGCTCCTCGTCTCGCCCTACGGTTACAGCACCTACCGGGGTTCGTGAATGACGGCCATCGAAAGGTGCCTGGAACTGGCGCGCTTCAGCGAAACGCCCGGCTGCATCACGCGCACGTTTCTATCGCCGCCCATGCGCGACGTCCACCATAACCTTCGGGAATGGATGGAACCGCTTGGCATGCGGGTTTGGATCGATGACGCCGGAAACCTGCACGGGCTTTATCCTGGCAAGACCGGGCGACGCCTTATCATTGGATCGCACGTCGATTCGGTGCCCAACGCGGGAGCGTATGACGGTGTGCTCGGCGTCACTCTGGCTATCAGTCTGATTGAAGCGTTGAAAGGTGAGCTTCTCCCTTACAGCGTTGAGATCGTGGCGTTCAGCGAAGAAGAAGGCGTTCGCTTCGGCGTGCCCTTCATCGGTAGCCGGGCGCTCACGGGTGCACTAGACGAAGTATTGCTCAACACGAAGGACAAGCAAGGCATCACCGTGTCGGAAGCGATTCGCGCCTTCGGCCTGGATCCCACCGAAATCCCGTTAGCGGCCATCGACGTTGCTGTCACCATCGGCTACCTTGAGTTCCACATTGAGCAAGGCCCGGTGCTTGAAAGCTTACATCTACCATTGGGATTAGTGACAGCGATCAATGGGCAAAGCCGCCATGAACTTACTTTTCAAGGCCAACCCAATCATGCTGGAACCACACCGATGCACCTTCGGCGCGATGCTCTGGTCGCGGCTGCGGACTGGATCGTGGAAGTGGAACGAACGGGCCAAACCGAACCAGGTCTTGTCGCCACTGTGGGCCGCATCGCAGTCACTCCAGGAGCAGGCAACGTAATTCCCGGAGCAGCTTACCTTAGTTTAGATGTGCGCCATTCAGACGACGCCATTCGAGTGAATTGCACGGTTAAAATTATCGAAGCCGCCCGCAGAATCGGCCAGCGCCGCTCAATAGATGTAAGCACCACTGAGTTACTCAATCAACCAGCCGTTCCCTGCGACGCAGTACTTACAGAAGTACTCGAGGCCAGTCTGCAAAAGGTAGGTCATCCGGTCCACAAGATGGGCAGCGGGGCTGGTCACGATGCAATGATCATGGCCGAACGGGTTCCCATCGCCATGCTGTTCGTGCGCTCACCCGGAGGCATTAGTCACCATCCCGATGAGACCGTTTTGCCGGGCGATGTGCAAGCGGCGATTGACGTGGGCTGTCAGTTTCTATTGGGACTTGAACAACGTGGAGTATCCGGACTTCATTAAGTGGTCCGAAATATTCACAGTCCCCGCCTTTAACAAATTACGCGGATCCAAATGTTTTTCGATCATCAGGAACCCTGCCTTCGGATCGCCGGACAATAATCCGTCCAACAATCCGCTAACGGCGGAAGCCAAAGTGGGCAAACCGGACATCGAACGAAGCGATTCCAAAGCCACCGTCATGCTCTCCACCGCGTCCGGCTGCTCTCTCCGTTGGCCGCCCGAAAAAAATAGCTCCTGCCCAAAGTGCCGGTAGCGCAAGGTGTAGAACGGCACGCGCGGCACAACATCCTGATTGTTCACCAGCCGGAACGTACGCATCCCCAGCGCGGCGTGCAACGTTGCGGCAAACTGTTCGTCTCCAACCCTCGGCTGCCCGAAGGTGTACACCGCATGCACTGGAATGGCGTCGCGCAACGCGGTTTGGGCCGCGCAAATTTGAGCCAGCGCTCCGCCCAGGCTGTGACCGGTGATCCAGATCTTGCGCGGCGCCGCGTTGCGCAGCATATCGGGGAACACTTTGCGGCCACCGAATAGCTTTCCCCAAGCGGCAAAGAAGGCGCGGAAGAACCCCTTGTGCACGCTGCCCAACGTGTCCTTATCCCATACCGCAAGCCCGATCGCTTCGGCATCGCTGGTTACATCGGCGATCTTCCTCGGCTCCGTACCGCGAAACACAACTAGCAGCGTGTCGGCGCTCTGGGCGACGAAGCCTTGCGTGTCAGTCATCGGGTCCAAATGGGATGTGTCGATGAATTGAAAATCTTCTTTGAAGCCATTGTCAATGGCCCAGGCGCGGCAAGTCGCTTCGCTGCCATACGCGACGTTGGAAGCATCGCACAGCAACTTAGCGGCGTCATGGCTATAGCCGGAAAGGTCTGGATTAAGGGGGGACGGCATGATTATTTCACCTTTTGTT
>JANYCV010000261.1 GCA_025360145.1 Acidobacteriaceae bacterium | reverse complement strand
GGTAATCGTACGGGAAGATGGTTTGGGCGCTGGTTGCGGGAATTTGAATGACTCCGTTGACATCCACTTGCGCCTGTCCCACGTAGTAGTTCGCCTGGGGCGCGGTACGCACGCCGAACGTAGAGGTTCCGTCCAGGCTTCCCAGCGGGTTGGTGTCGCGGAGGTTCAGCGGCGGGTTGATACGGGATGTTTGCAGGATCTGCGAAAGCGGCAGCGTCCAGAAATATTCACCGTAGCCGGCGCGGATCGAGGTCTTGTCGTTGAGGCGGTAGGCGGCGCCCAGCCGCGGACCGAAATCGTTGTTCGGCGATGGAATCAGCGAGCCGGGAAGGCCGGCCTTTTCGGCGGTGGTCCACGTTAGCCCCCGCTTGGCCCACGATGCCAGCACGCTCGGTGGAAGGCCGGGGATGCTCTCGAGCGTGGTGTTGTAAGGCGACACCACTTGGAACTGAGTGGCGAATTTCGTTATGTCGACATTGTCGAGCCGGTTGTATTTTTCCTTGTAGGGCGTCCATTTATCCCATCGCAGTCCGAATTCCAGCGTCAAGCGCGGAGAAACCTTCCAACTGTCGTGGTAGTAGATCCCGAACTCGGATTGCCGGAAGTAAAAGTAGCCGCGATTGTACTGGTTTGAGAGATTGGTCGGCAGACCAAGCGCCATCGAGGCGACTCCGATTCCGGTGAACGGCAATGCCTGATCCGAAGTGGGATCGTATAGAGCGGTCCAGGCATCGCCGAAACTATGCGATCCCTGGGCCTGTTGCAGTTCGCGTACGTTGCTGTATTCGCGGCGTGCCCTGCCGCCAAAACTCATGGTGTGCTTGCCCTTCACCAGCGTCAGATTATCTTCAACGTGATACGCAGTGAGGTTTTGATCTTTGGCGTTATCGGCGTCCCAGTTGTTTCCGGGGAACGATCCGGCGGTGATCGTGGGCCAGCCTGTGACGCCGAACGGATTCGGCAAACCCAGTTTCTGCGACCAGTTCGTGGAATCCGCGAGCGTCCCCTGGTGATTGGGATTCCGGTTCGCGGCAATCAAAAATTCGTTTAAAAAGTTCGGCGAGAAGACGTGAGTCTCGGTAATCGTACCGGTGAGTACGGTGGTGGCGTTCAACCCGGTGCCAAATCCGTCAGTCAGAGTCTCCACCGGAGATCCGAAACGCCCGCCCACCTGAGCGCGGTTGAACAGGCTTCGCGTGAAACGTGCAGACAGGTTGTCTTTATCGGAAAACCGATGGTCCCCCTTAGCCGTGTAGCTGCTGGTGTCGGTCTTCAGCGGATAGAAGACGTCGAGGTTTGGCCCCTGAAACGGATTTACAGCACTCGTCGGCGCATGAGTGATCGACTGCATCACTTTGAAAAACGGATTCAGCCGGTTTTGAGGGATAATGTCGCCGGGGAACTGCTGCCGTACGCCTTGTGCATTCGTCGTCACCGGATCGTAAATGTGGGTCTGGACTCCATTGTTGTCGGTGATGTTGCTAAAGTCGCCCCGGAACATGGCGGGGGTGGGAACGTAGTCTTCGTCAAATGTCGCTTCCCGTTGGCGCAGGCCTTCATAAGCGAAAAACCAGAACGTTTTGTTATGGCCGTCGTAGAGCTTTGGAAAGAGCACGGGGCCCCCTGCCGAGACTCCGAATTCATTTCGAATCAATTTGGCGGGGGTGTTGCCGTCCTGGCGGGTGCGGGCTCGCAGCTCGGCGGCGTTGTTGCGGAATGTTTCGAAGAGGCTGCCATGAAGCTGATTTGTACCGCTCTTGGTAACCAGCGTCACGGTTGCCGGACGCGGGTAACGCGCACTCGAACTGCTGGTTTCAATACGAAATTCCTGGACCGTGTCGAGGCCCGGCTGCACCCTTACAATGCCGCCGCTGAACCGGTCGACGAGCGAGATACCGTCCTGGACGATTTCCATCGAGCCGACCTTCAGGCCGTTCACGCGCGCCGCTCCGCCGCCCTCGACGCCAGCCGTCAGGTTGAAAAGGTTGCTGATCTGGCGGCCGTTCAAGGGCAATTGTTGGATACGGAGCCCGTCCTTGACATCGGCCACCTGCATGCCCTCTGTCGTGATTACCGGTGCGACGTCCCCCACCGAAACTGTATTGGTAACGGCCCCAACCGTGAGTTTGGGATCGACGGCCACCGTCTGCCCTACCTGCACAGTCAACGCGCCGGACCACTTTTCAAAACCCGGGCGCTCCACCAGTAACACGTAGGGACCGGGCGGGATCTGGCCGAAATAGTAGCTGCCATCCGTGGAGCTAGTTCCTCTGCGGGCTACGTTCGTGTTCTGGTTCGTGACGGTTACCGACGCGTTCGGAACAACAGCGGACGACGCATCGGTGATGGTGCCCTTTACGATTCCGTTCCCGGTTTGTGAGAAGAGCGGACCCAATAATGACAGGAGGGTCAGGATGATCGCCCCCACTGGAAAGCGCTTTCTTGTCAGTCGCATGTAAGGTAACATAGTCAACTCCTGGCGAGCTTCATCGGAACAGCGGATCTTGGTCAGACTATCGCACATCGGAACAATTGTCAATCGGTCGAAATGTCCTATTCCCGGCAAAGCAGAAATGTCCTGGATGGACTCAGGTAATTGCCCAGGCAGCCGCCTGGCGGGGCAATTACCTGGACCGCGCGGGACGCCTTCGCCTAATGTTCCAAACTGTTTTTTTGCGCTCCGCCAGGGGTGAGGCGCGGGGCTACCGTTTTTGCTCAGACGGTGTGACCGGTTTTGGCCCGCTTGGCTTGAGCGGCCAGTGCCTTGTGCGACAGCCGATTCAGTAGCGATTTCAGGTTACGGTACTGTTGCGATGCCGCTTTGTATATGGGGCCGGCGTTGGGGGTTAGCTTCCAAGTAAGGACAGTGGCGCTTCGCGGGGTCTTGATGACAAGCGCAATTGGGCTGGCCGCACTTCATTCTCCTTAATAGCCGCCGAATTTGTGGACAGAGGCGGCTGATGTCCGCGGGGCCAGGAAGCTTTGAAGGAAATTAACCAATTCAAAATGGCGATTGGCCGATCCATAATCAACAATCAAAGTTTGCCGGTTCGGGCTCGGAGAATCAAGCGCATCACCCGTGTCTCGATGTCGTCGCACGCCGTTCGGTAGGCGGGTTCAAGCGCGCCGTAGGGATCTTTCACCGGCCACTCTTCCACGGGAATGCGAATGGTGGATGGCAGCTTCACGCCGCTCATATTGACAATCAGATCGCACCGGTTGAGATCCACTTCGTCCAAACTCTTCGGCAGATGGTCGCCCAGATCGACGTTACGCTCGCGCAGCACCAGCCTGGTGAGATGCGTTGTGACCACAGCCGGGGTCAGACCTGCGCTGTCCGCAACAATCACGTCCGAACCATACTTGCGGGCGAGCGCTTCGCCCATGGGACTGCGGCAAATATTGCCCAGACAGACAAACAAGACACGTTTGCGGGGAACTGCCGGCGGCGCGGGCGGCCTTTTGGATTCACCGGGACTGAAGCGGCTCATTAGGCGATTTTATCGAGAAACATCTGGTGGACATGCGTATCGTCTGTCAGTTCCGGATGGAAGGTGGAGACCAAGTGTCTTCCCTGCTCCACCAACACCGGATCGCCGTTATACCTCGCCAGAACTCTTGCGTCTTTACCCACGCGAACAATAATGGGAGCGCGGATAAACACCGCTTCTATCTCACCGGTGTCCGTAAGAATTTGCACCACGCGGCTATCCAATTGCCGGCCATAGCCGTTGCGCTGCACACCGATATCCATCAGCTGCAGCGAAGCCTGTTCCGGGTTGATCACGTCGGTGGCGAGCAGAATCGCTCCAGCGCAACTGCCATAGATTGGCTTCGTTTTGCCAAACTCTTTCAGCGGCTGCATCAGGTTCGCCGCCTGCAGAAGGCGGAGCATGGTAGTGCTCTCGCCTCCGGGAATTACTAGCCCCTGCACATCACGCAATTCCTCTGGCGTGCGCACCTGCACAACTTCCGCGCCTGCGCGCTCTAATGCTTTCTGGTGCGCTTGAAAATCGCCCTGCAATGCCAGGACGCCAACGCGCTTCGCCATCCTTACCAGCCTCTGGTGGACATTAGTTCCGACTCTGGCAGTTTCGAAATATCCAGTCCAGGCATAGCGGCGCCCAGATCCTCGCAGGCTTCCAGCAACTTGACCGGGTCGTTATAATAAGTGACGGCCTTCACGATGGCGCGCGCTCTGGCCTCCGGGTCCGACGATTTGTAGATGCCTGAGCCAACGAAGACCGCCTCCGCGCCCAGTTGCATCACCAGCGCGGCGTCCGCGGGAGTGGCAATTCCACCGGCTGAGAAATTCGGCACCGGCAGCTTGCCATGCACGGCAACCCACTCCACCAGTTCCAGCGGCGCCTGCAAACGCTTCGCCTCGGCGAACAGTTCGTCCTTCGACATCACGGTAAGATGCTTCATCTCCCTGACGATGGTTCGGATGTGACGCACCGCTTCCACTACGTTGCCCGATCCCGCTTCGCCCTTGGTACGGATCATCGCCGCGCCTTCCGAAATGCGGCGCAGTGCCTCGCCCAGATTCCGCGCACCGCACACAAACGGAACTTTGAAATCGCGCTTGTCGATGTGGTGCTCTTCATCGGCGGGCGTCAGCACTTCGCTCTCGTCGATGAAGTCCATTTCCAGCGATTCCAGAATGCGGGCTTTGGTGAAGTGTCCGATGCGCACCTTCGCCATAACCGGAATGCTGACGGTGGCCATTATTTCCCGGATGATGCGGATCGGAGACATCCGCGCCACCCCGCCTTCCTTCCGGATATCGGATGGAACGCGCTCCAGCGCCATTACGGCGGTAGCACCGGCTTTCTCGGCAATCAGCGCCTGTTCGGCGTTGACCACGTCCATGATCACTCCGCCCTTCAGCATCTCGGCCAAGCCGACTTTCAATCGAAACTGTTCATGCAAAAACATTTCGCTGCTCTCCTTGTTTGATTTGTTTAAACCATCGCCGGGGCGGCTTCGAATCGATTCGCCTTGCGCACCCGCGTCAACTCGTTCGTGAATACCTTGCCAAGCGCAGCCAAGCCCGCCTCGATCTGCGAGGGCGGCAAGCCGCCGAAACTCAAGCGTAGCGTGCCGGGGTCGAACTGGGCGACAGAGAAGTATCGGCCCGGCAAATAAGTTACTTTTTCCTGCTCAGCCCGGGACAGCAGTTCGGAGGCATCCAGCGGATCGGGGAGCTTCACCCACAAGCTCATCCCGCCGGACGGCCGGGTGAACTGAGTGCCGGCTGGTAAATGTTTTTCGCAAGCGGCCAACACCGCGCGCAGGCGTGCGGCGCCGGCGGTGCGAACATTGCTTGCATGGGCTGCAAGGCGTCCGGAAACGGCGAAGCGCAGCAGAATCGCTTGCGAGAGTTGGTCGGTATGCAGATCGCACCACTGCTTGGCCTCGGCCAGGCGGGCAATCACCGCACGCGGCGCAATCACCCAGCCAACCCGCAATCCCGGAAACGCGATCTTTGAAAAACTGCGCAGCAGCACGGTTCCGCCGGAAACATCCAACTGCTTAATGGAAGGCAGCGGCGTACCTTCATAACGAAGATCGCCGTAGATGTTATTTTCCACCAGCAGGACGTTGAACTCGCGCGCCATGCGCAACACGGATTCGCGAGCCTCCAGCGGCAGCGTGGCTCCGGTGGGGTTCTGGAAATTCGAAGTGACGAGAAGAATCTTTGGGCGTTCGCGAATCAGCACACGGCCCAGTTGTTCCAGGTCAAGGCCGTTCTCGCCCATCGGGACGCCAAACAGACGCGCTCCGCCGCGAATGAACACGTTTTTCAGGCCGTGATAAACCGGATCTTCCACAACCACGCCTTCGCCGGAGGAAACAAAGGCTCGCTGCAACAAATCGAGCGCCTGCTGGCAACCGTTCGTGATCAAAACGTCGTCGTCCGGGGCAGCCTCGCCGGAAAGTCGCGCCTGGTCCAGAAGGTACTGGCGGAGGGGGCCGTAACCGCTAGGGGAACCCAACTGGAGAATCGCGGAGGCTTCCGGAGCCGAGATCACCTCGCGGCAGGTCTCCTGGAATTCGGCAAGCGGGAAGTGATCTTCGGCAGGCCGTGAAGACGCGAAACTGATACGATCCGCCGCGGGCATCGAAAAATTGACGAAGCTGCCGCGGCCCACGTGGCCTTTCAAGAGGCCATCTTCTTCCAATAGCGAGTACGCAGCCGAGACCGTGGTTCGATTCAGTCCAAGTTGGACGGCCAATTCCCTGGTAGCTGGTAGCCGTTCACCGTTCCGAAGCTGGCCATTATGGATACTTTCCGCAATCCGGTCATAGAGTTGGCGGTAGAGCGGGATTTCGGAGCTGACGTCGAGTTGGCTGATCGTTACCATGCCAATATATCTCAAAAGATAGCACATTGGACTGGCCGTGACAAGCCATTTTCTTTCGCGTCAATCCTGATACAATCACCTCGTGCGGCGAGTTGCTTTATTACTTACGATTACTCTCTTCACATGCTCTCTCCTCTGCTTTGCTAAGAAGAAGAAGACGGAAGAAGAACTAACGCAGGTGCTCGCGTTGCCGAAAGATCCTCCCGCGGCGGTGGTTGCCGACGTACCCCGGCTGGTATTCCATGTGTCGCCGCTCTCCGGAAAGGGTCTGCTCTCACAACAGACTCGCGATGCACTGAAAAGCTTACTGCAACAGACAAAAGGCGCGCAGATCGTGAAGCTGCGGGCGTTTGTTGCCGGGTCCGGCGATTTGCGGCGTGTGCAGACCATTGTGAGTGAGGTCCTAACCGAGAAGAAGATGAACCTTCCGGCGCTCAGTGTAGTGCAGGTGGGCGGACTGCCGCTGGCGGGCGCGCAGGTTGTACTGGAATCCATCGCGACGGACCGCCGCGTGCGAAACGAACACGGGCTGGGCATTGTCTCCGGTCAACCGTCAACGATGAAGGATGTGCTGGGGCCGCTGAAGAAGATGACGGAGAAGGCCGGACTCAGCGCCTCTTCCGTGCGGCGCGTGACGTGCTTCCTGAGCGACCTGGACAACGTGGCCACGCTTCGCGGTCAGGCGCAGGCGGCGTTCCCCACTGCCGCGTTGGACTTCGTGCAACTGCAGCGGTCAACGCTGGAAGACTTCGCGGAATGTGAAGCGGTGGCGGCGCTGAGCACGGCTCCATCAAAGGCTGTTTCCTTCTTTGAACCGGAAGCCGGCAAGTATTCACAGGTAGCGATGATAGGGCCAGGCAAAGTGGCGCTAACCGGCACGCAGGTGGGATACCGCTTTCAGGACGAAGATGTACGGCTCGCCTTCGGACGGCTGGGCAAGGCCCTGGAGAGCGTCGGCGGCAGCTTTAAGAATGTGGCGATGACGCATGTATATCCGCTGAACCGCGGTACCGCCGATCGGATTCGGAAGATCCGTTTCGAGTTCTGCGATCCGGCTATGCCACCGGCAAGTACGCTGCTGTTATTTGAAGGACTGCCGGGGCTTGATGCGGCATTCGCAATCGATGTAATTGCCGTGCTGCCGTAGAGCCCAGACGCCTGCGGGTTCGATTATAAACGGCTGGTGGATGTGGAACAGATGGCTGCGACTACCTGATCGAGCAGCGCGGCGTCGTTGTCGATCTCGATCCCGATCTTCAGCCAGAAGATGCTGCCCGGCGCGATGTGCTGCGGCAGGTTGATCGCGTCCTTCTCGGTGGTAAGCAAGACGGAATCGCCGAGTTGCCGGATCTCGCTGGCAGTGTAGCGATGATGATCGGCAAAGACTGTTTGCCCGGTGGGCGCGAACCCAAGGGCGCTCAGCGTAGCCCAGAACGCATCGGGGTTCGCCAGCCCGCAGAAGGCGGAAACCGGGGCTTGCTTCAGGCTTTCCAGGTTCTGTTGCGCGCCGGTGCGGGCATCCACCCAATGCAACGGGATCACGCGCGATTGGAACACCGGCGCATCGGGATTGTACTGTGCGAGGGTATGGCGGACGCCCCCGCCATCTGTCCGGGTGATGACGAACGCGGAGGCGCGGCGGAGCGCGGAAAGCGGCTCGCGCAGGCTGCCCAGCGGGAACACCTCGCCGCCTGCGAGCGGATCCAGGCCGTCGATCAGAACCAGGTCCACGTCGCGATGGAGACGCGCATGCTGGAAACCGTCGTCGAGCAGAAAGACATCGGGACGGAACATGCCTTCCATCAGGCAGCCCACTCGATAGCGGTCCGCGCCGATTCCGACGGGGGCGAAACCATCGCGGAGAAACATTTGCGGCTCATCACCGGTAACGGCCACAGGCGCTGTGGCACCGGCTGCCAAAGTAGTGGTGGAACCGGTGGACTCACGCCGGTATCCGCGGGTCAGGATGGCCGGGTTGTAGCCGCGCGCCTTGAGTTTTTGGGCAAGAAAGCGGACCATCGGGGTCTTCCCCGCCCCACCCATTCCGATGCCGCCAATGCTGATTACCGGGGTGCGTAAATGCCGTTGACCGCCGTGCCTTTTGAGCACGCCGCCCGCGGTCCAGATCTTGGAAAGCGCCCACTGCAGCGGGTGCAGCAGGCCATAAGGAAGCACATGCGGGATGGCGCGGGAGCGATCTTGGGCGATGGTTTGCAGTGCGCGATCAGTGGCTCCGCGCTGCGCCTCGGCCAGAAGCTTCGCCCGTTCGCCGAGGGCTTGGGCGGCGTCCGGATTCGATAACAAGTCGTCGACGGCCTGAGCAAGTTGCTCCGGACCAGCAATGCACTTCACTGCGTTTGCCGCGCGGAACCGGGCGGCGATCTCCGGGAAGTTCTCCATGTGCGGCCCGATGATGACGGGCTTGCCGAAGATGGCAGGTTCCAGAATATTGTGGCCGCCGCGATCGGTGAGAGTGCCGCCCATCAGGACTACATCGGCGAGTCCGAAGAGGCTGCTGAGTTCGCCGATGGAATCCAGCAGCAGGACACTCGCGGGTTCAGTGGACGGCAAAGCGGTCCGGCGTGCGAACGGGATGCGCGCCGCTTGGAGCTTTCCTGCTACCGGATCGAAACGCTCCGGTTTGCGCGGAGCAATCAGGAGCAATAGATCCGGATGCTTTGATTGCAGCATAAGGAAAGCGGCAATGACGGCGTCGTCTTCATCCACCGTGCTGTTGTTCGTGGGAGCCGTTGTGCTGGCGGCGATCCAGATCTTCCGGCGTTCACTCAGAAAGTCCCGCAGCACCTCCGGCACATCGGAATCGGGCGGCTGAAAATCGTACTTTAAATTGCCGTTGACGATGACGCGATCCCGCGGCGCACCGGCGCGACAGTAGTTATCCCGGTCCTCAGCGCTTTGCACCAGCAGATGATCCGGCAGATCGAGCACGCTTTGAAAGAACCAGCGCAGTCGAAGATACCTGGGCAGCGCGCGCGGGGAGATGCGCCCGTTCACGACGGTGAGCGCCGCACCGCACCGCTTGGCTTCGTGGTACAGATTGGGCCAGATCTCCGTCTCAAGAACAATCACCGACGCCGGCCGGATATGCCGGAACACGCGGCGCACCGCGAAACAGTAATCGAGGGGGAGATAGAAGATGCCGTCGGCTATGCTGGAGAGCTTGTCCCCGGCAACCCGGCGTCCGGCAGTGGTTCCGCAGGAAACGAAGAGCGCGGCGCCGGGATAGTCGGCGCGCAAACGCCGGATCAAGGCAGCGGAAGAGAGCACTTCCCCCAGCGAAACCGCGTGCAACCAGATGGCACCGGAGGCCGTCCGCTTGTAGGAGGGAGGCAGAAAGCCGGCCCGCTCCTTCAGGCCGCGAAGATAATGGCGGTCGCGCAGCACGCGCCACAGGACATAGACTATTAAAAAAGGGAAAGCCGCCGCTTGCAGAGTGCGGTAAACGAAAAAAATGAACTTACGTCGCAAGTGCCTGCCGCTTCTCCTGACCCTAGTGGCGAGTATATCCATAGCCGAAGCGGTGGACAAGGATAAGAACAAATTTTCTCCGGGGCCGGCGTCGTCGTTCGCCGGCAAGCAGAGCGACAACGGGGTGACGATAGCCGCGGTGGCCTACGATACCGAGGCGCTGGCGAGCACCGCCTTCGGCAAGATGAACCCGTATCAGCATGGAGTGCTGCCGGTGCTGGTGGTGATTCAGAACGATTCTAAGAAGGCAATCAAACTGGAACGGATGGAGGTGCAGTACATCGCCGCCGACCGCGACAAGATTGAGCCGACGTCGCCACGGGAGGTGCCGCGGTTGCGGGCTCCAAAGCGACCGAACATGCACGGCACGCCGCTACCTGGGATGGGCGGAAGGAACAAGAATCCGCTGGGCGGAGCGGAGATTGAAGGCCGTGCGTTTGCGGCGAAGATGCTACCGCCGGGGGAGTCGGCTTATGGCTTTTTCTATTTCCAAACAGGACATCGCGGCGGCGCGAAGCTCTATTTGAAAGGGATGGAAGAGGCGGCTAGCGGGAAGGAGCTTTATTATTTCGAGATCCCGCTGGATGCTCACTAGCGTAGGTTCCGCCCAAAAATCTGCGTTTATCGGCGTGAATCGGCGGATAATAATGTTGGCCGGTAGAGTAGAGCAGTAGGCGAAAAACTCAGCCTGTGTCAAGCATTTTGTGTAAACGGCATTTTGTATAGCGCCTTTCCTATCGCGTATCCTGATTAGGTCTGAGCGGAGTATTAGCTCCGCGGTGACGCAACCCGAGCGTCGGCTCAAGTGCCGGAAATCCACGCGGGCGGGCGCAGCTCGTCCTGTGCTCCTCGTCGAAATTCTGGCACGAAAGCGAAAAGTCCACAAAGGTTTGGGGGAGGATACCCCATTGCAAGTATTTCCGGTTCCTCGTTGTTCCCCTCGTTATCAGGACACTTGATCCAGCGCCGACATTCGTTCCGGCCAGAGAATGGCAAACCGGTTCGACGCCTCTCTCCAGTTCGGTATCGGCATGGTCCACTTTTTCGCCGCATTCCCAAGCGCCAGGCACAACAGCTTCATCGCCGCCTCGTCATTGGGGAACGAGCCGCGCGTCTTGATGATCTTGCGCAGCGGAATATTCAACGAATCGCTCTCGGGATCCCGGCCGGGTAGGCAAAAAACGGCGTGACGCGATTCCAGTTCCGCCGCCAGATCCGGGGTAGACTCCTGGTCACGGGGCCTTGGCGTTAAATTAAGCTGTCGCATCGCTCTCGATCAAAGTGCATTCCTCACGGGTATGGTCGGCGTTCCTCACCGTCAGCACTTCTCCGGATAGCCGACTTGATGGCCATGTGTTTGCTGGTTTCGAAGGATGGCCAATTCCGGTTGGGTGTTCAGAACCACGCGGACAGGAATTCGATCCGATTTCGCATTTCTTCCGCAGTAAGACTGCCAACCAGCCGCACGAGTCGCCGAAGTTCTTCGCCGGTTGAGTAACGTTGCTGTGGCGCAACGACGATCCCGGCGTGAATCCGCCGTTGAGAAATCCAGGCTTGATGGAGGACGCAATAGTCCGCGACGTTGAATGTGTATAACACGCGCCCAGACGCCGTAGCGGTTGCGAGGTGATCCTCATCGGCGCGGTTGATCATTTCGGCTTCCGGGGCGGTCAAGACGTCTACATTCCGAGCCCTCAAACCGAAGACGAGGGATCTGCGCATGGAATCCTCGTCGAGATACAGCCGGGGCTTGCTCATCGCGGCTTCGAGCCGCTTGACAACTGCCGTTCCCAAAGAGCCGCTGCCAGCTCTTCCTGAGCGATGTCGGCTTCAATCTCCTCTCGATTGGCGTGATAGTACGCCAGGGCGGCGTGAACTTGAGCGAGAGTCAAATGCGGATATTCGAGGGCAATTTC
>JANYCV010000248.1 GCA_025360145.1 Acidobacteriaceae bacterium | reverse complement strand
GACGCGGACCTCTCCGCCCTGCGCACGAACGAGATGCTTGACGATGGCGAGGCCGAGGCCTGTGCCGCCGAGTTCACGGGACCGGGCTTTGTCGACGCGGTAGAAGCGTTCGAAGAGGCGCGGCAGGTCCTCGGCTGGAATGCCGATGCCGGCATCCTGGACAAAGATTTCTACGGCCTCGTGATCCTGAAGCTCGCGTGCGCCTACGGTGATGGAGCCGTTTTTCGGAGTGTATTTCAACGCATTGTCGAGAAGGTTGGTGACCACTTGGTGGACGGCTTCGGAATCGCAGAAGACTTCGGTGCGCTCGGGCGCGGGATCGATGAACAGAGAGATGTGTTTCTTTTCGGCCATGGGGCGCATGGAATCGATGCAGTCCTCTATCATGGCGTTGACGAAGTAGGAGGCAAACTGGAATTTGGTGGTCTTCAATTCGATGCGGGAGAGCGTCATCAGGTCCGCGATGAGCCGGCCCAGGCGTTCGGAGTTTTGGCGAATGATGGTGAGGAATTTGACGTTATGGGCTTCGTCGTGAATTGCGCCGTCGAGGAGGGTTTCGGTGTAGCCCTGGATGGACGCGAGCGGGGTGCGCAATTCGTGCGAAACATTGATGACGAAGTCCTTGCGGACGCGCTCTAGTTTTTCAAGCTGCTCATGCTCTCGCTGGAGCTCTTCGAACATTTTCTGAAGCTTCTCTCCGGTTTCGTTCAACTGGTCGCCCAGAATGCCCAGTTCGTCGCGGTTGGTGATTTTGAGACGGGCGCGGAAGTCGCCGCGTGCAAGTTTGCCGGCGTAGCCGATAATGCCGGCCAGCTTCGAAGACACGTAACGGGCGAAGAGGGCGGCCACGAGGATTGCCGGGAGAAAGGCCAGGGCGACGGAGGCCAGTAGTTGTTTACGGATGGCGTTGACTTGGCCGTCAATCTCCTTCAAGGGGACGGCGAGGCGGAGGGCGCCGGAGGGAACGGGCACGGCTACGTAAAGAAATTTCACGCCGACGGTGTTGCTGAGTCTGGTTTCGGACCCGATTCGTCCGGCAAGGGCGGCGGCGATTTCGGGACGGTTGGCGTGGTTTTCCATGTGGCTGGCATCGGCTTCAGAATCGGCCAGGACGCGACCATCGTGGCCGATGGCGGTAGCGCGCGCGTCGGCGGCGCGGGCGAGGGCACGGAAGCTATTGACGTCGATGTGGGAGAAGTCGGCCGGAGCGAGGAGGGAGAGCATGCGGCATTTGTCGGCGAGTTCGCGGGTGAGGGTGTCGACGTAGGTCCGTTCGGCGACTTTGGATGCCTGGAAGTCGACGGCGGTGAGGGCGACGATCAGAACGCAGAGAACGCCGAGGATTAGCTTGAGGAAGATACGGGCTGTCAAGCTTTTATTTTAGCCAAGAGTTTGTTCCAGCGATATGAATGAAAAGCATTCAGACGTTTTCCGAAGCCAGCCGGAATCTTATATGCTGGCACGAGCCGGATCAATTCGAGAAGCCGGCGAGGGAAACGATATTTATGAACAGAAGATCATTTCTAAAATCACTGGCAGTGGCGCCGGCGGCCGTTTTGGTCCGGCCGCCGCGCGCGGAAGCCGCGCTGCCGAAGGCGAAGATCACACGGGTGCGCATCTATCAGCCGCCGAATCTGAATCAACTGTTTAACCAGAGCAACATGATTGTGACGGTGGAGACGGACGTCGGTATTACCGGAATTGGAGAAGGAGGCTCGAAGGACACGCTGGAACAGTGCGCGGGGACGCTGATCGGGAAGAATCCTTTCCGGATTGAAGCGATCTGGCAGGAGATGTACATTGGCTGGTTCTATCCGCCGGGCCGGGAGAAACAGCACGCGCTGGGAGCGTTGGATCTGGCGTTGTGGGACATCAAGGGGAAGGCGCTGGGGCTGCCCGTACATGAGCTATTGGGCGGCGCGGTGCGGAACCATTGCGAATGCTATGCCACCAGCGGAGGAGGCCGGGCAGCGGGCGCGCAAGGCGGGAATCAGAACGGGCGTTCGGCTCCGCCGCCGGCACAGATGAGTCTGAAAGAGCGTGCGCAGGCCACGATTGAGGCGGGTTACCGGGCTTTCCGAATGGGCGCAGGCGATACTCGCGACGGCGGTGAGTTCAATGCGCATGAGCGGGTACGGCAGGTTGCCAAGGATTGCAAGGAAGTGCGCGAGGGCGTGGGTACGAACGGCGACTGGTGCATCGACTTCCATCAGCGGTTCGATTATAACGACGCGCTGCGTGCCTGTAGGCTGATTGAAGAATACGAACCGTACTTCGTGGAAGACCCTGTCCGCGATCAGCATGCGCAACAGGATCTTCCGAAACTGCGGCGGATGACCACGGTTCCTCTGACACATGGCGAGGAGTGGGGGCAACGGTACGACTTTAACCAACTGGTGGAGAACCACGACATCGACTATATCCGGGCAACTTTGCCGAACGTCGGCGGCATCACGGAGATGATGAAGATTGCCGCTTTGTGCGAGACGCATGCGGTGGGAATCATTCCTCATTTCACCGGGCCGATTGCTACGGCGGCGCTGGTGAATTGCCTGTCCACGTTCCCTGGACCGGTGATTATGGAGTACAACTATGGCGGGCGGCCGATTGATCATTTGCCGCAATGCCTGGATTTCAAGAACGGGAAGGCGCTGATGAACGATCGGCCGGGATTGGGTGTTACGCCGGAGATGAAGCTTTTGAAGATGATTGGTGAGGTTACGGAGCCTGGGCGCCGGAATGCGTTTTTGCGGCCGGATGGATCGCTGACGCACTGGTAGATTTTGGGTTGACGCCGGGCCTGGCAATCGGGCGGCCGTTTTGCCGATTTACCAGGTTTTCCGGCGTCAGCGTTTGGGGAAGCTATTGGCGGCGTTGCCACGCACAGGATCATGAGCTTCTTTGCTGGCGCGCCAGTGCCGACGGCGGCCGGAAGCGCAGTCTACAAAATTCGCAAAGCGGTGGCAGGGCCGGGGTTCGGACAAATCAAGGCAGTCCGGGGCTTCTCGATGCGGAGCCTTGAAAAAGTCTCGGCGGAATGGCGGATCATGTGTCTTACTCAAAACTTGTTGAAGTTGTTCCGAGCCGGACTGCGCTAGCAAACGGCTTACACGGATCAATAACGCCCTCAAAATCGAGTAGCTGGGTATGTGCTTGAGTCTATGGCAGCGTTTCGTGTGGCTGGCGCATTGGGGCATTCGTCCCGCTTCCAGCAGCGGGACGAGGGCGTCCCGCGCCGGGTGTGCCCAGCATGGGCAGAATCTAATTGGATGAAAGGAGCCAATCGGGGCCGATGACGGCAACCG
>JANYCV010000199.1 GCA_025360145.1 Acidobacteriaceae bacterium | reverse complement strand
GTCTTGCCGTTCGATCCGGTGATCCCAATAATCGGTCCTTTCAGAAAATACCCGGCAAGTTCCACTTCGCCGATCACCGTAATTCCTTTGGCTCGAACTTCCCGGATCACCGGATGATCGGCCGGAACACCGGGCGATAGCACCACCATGTCCACACCGTCGAAGGAATGAAGTGTCTGCGGATGAACGCCCGATTCCCCGGACGCAGTCTCATCCACCGCACGCACCACCGCGCCATTCTGCGTGAGCAGTTCCGCCGCAGCTAAACCCGAGCGCTTCATGCCAACCACCGCAACTATCACGCCTTCTAGATTCTTCATCGTAGTTTCAAAGTCGTCAACGCGAATAACGCCATGATCAGGCCCACAACCCAGAATCGAATGATGATTTTGGATTCATGCCATCCCAGCGCTTCAAAGTGATGATGCAGCGGCGCCATCTTAAAAATTCGTTTTCCCCGCAATTTGAAGCTGCCCACTTGCAGCACGACGGAGAGAAGTTCCACCACGTACACACCACCAATGAACAACAACAAAATCTCCTGCTTGATCAACACTGCCACCACGCCCAGGCCGCCGCCCAGGGCCAGCGATCCCACATCGCCCATGAAGATTTCGGCCGGATGCGCGTTGTACCAAAGGAAACCCAGCGAGGCTCCCATCATGGCGCCGCAAAAAATGGTCAACTCCGATGCGCCGGGCAGCCGTGCGATATCGAGATAGGTTGCAAACTGCGCGTGCCCGCTCACATAGGTCAGCACCGTGATCGCACCCGCCGCGATAATCATCAGGCCGATCGCCAGCCCGTCCAGCCCATCGGTTAGGTTCACCGCGTTTGACGCCCCCGCAATCACCACCACCAGAAATCCGAAGAAGAACAGGAACGCCAGCGGATACGTCCACGGGTTATGCAGCAAGCCGTTAATCAGCAGATCCGGTCTCCATTGCTTCACAAACGGGACGTTCATCGAAGTGTCGTAGAGATTGCGCGCATGCAATGCAAGCAGTACAAATCCGATGATGAGCGAAGCCAGCACCTGTAGCAGGAATTTCTTTTTTGCAGTCAACCCCAGGTTCTGCATCTTCCGAATTTTGGTGTAATCGTCATAAAACCCAATGGCGCCGAAGCTCAGCAGCCCGAACATCGCGATCCATACGTACAGATTTCGCAGATCCGTCCACAGCAGCGTGGGTACCACAATGGAAATGATGATCAGGACGCCGCCCATCGTAGGCGTGCCGGCTTTCGATTTGTGGGATTTCGGACCCTCTTCACGAATATGCTGGCCAATCTGAAATTCCCGCAGTTTCTGGATTAGCCACGGGCCCAGGCTGATGCACAGAAATAACGCCGTCAGGCTGGCGAAGGCGGTGCGGAATGTCACAAATCCGAACAACCGCAACGGGCCGAAGATTGGATATTCTCTCCCGTAGACAAGAAACAGTTTTTGATAAAGCAACCAGAAGAGCATCGATGTTATTTGAGAAACTCCTGCAACGCTCTTTCCACGCGGGTGCCGCGGGAGCCTTTGAACAGGATGATGTCGCCCGGTTGCGCGATTCTTCGCACGAGAGCGCCCGCATCGATGGGGTCTTCAAAAAAGTACGCGGCGTGCTTTGCGAGGCCGGCCTCCATGGCTGCGTCGATCATGGATCGGGCCGCGCCGCGTATCCCAACAAGCACGGAAATTTCGCATTCCGCGGCGTAGCGGCCGACGTCGCGATGCAAAGGCTCGGACCAGCGGCCGAGTTCGAGCATCTCCCCCAGAACGGCAATGTGGCGTGCTCCGGGTGTTTCCCGCAACACCTCCAGCATGGCGCGAGCCGCGTCCGGATTGGAGTTGTAGCAATCGTTGAAAATGGTAATCCCGTTGTGAGCGATGCGTTCTCCTCGCATCTGGCCCGGCACTAATGACCGCACGGCGTCTTCGAGTTCAGACGCCGGAATGCCGAACACGTCCGCCACTGCGATTCCCGCAAGTATATTGCGGATGCCGTGGCGGCCCAGCAGCGACGAGCGGAAGATCGCTTTGCCCACCCGGAAACGCACTCCGGTTTCCAGGAGTTCCACATCTTCGGCGCGAATGCCGGCGCCTTCCCGAATTCCGAAAGTGATTACTTCACCCTTGCGGCCATCGTTGAAATGGCGTACACGCTCATCGTCGTTGTTCAGCACGGCAATGCCGCCCTTTTCCGGCAGGGCGTCGATCAATTCCCGCTTCGCCAGCGCAATCCCGTCCACGCTATCGAAGCTTTCAATATGGGCGGTCCCCACATTCGTCACTACGCCAACGTCCGGCCGCGCGATTGCGCATAGATCGCGAATCTCGCCCGCATGGTTCATACCCATCTCCAGCACGGCCACTTCCGCTTCGTCCGGCAGACGCAGAATGGAAAGCGGCAGGCCGATGTGGTTATTGAAATTGCCCACGGTCTTTCCAACCGCCATCGACGGTTCCAGCAAAGCCGCAATCACATCTTTCGTGGATGTTTTTCCCGCGCTACCCGTCACGCCTACCACCTTCTTGCCCCACTTCCGCCGCGCCCACCGCGCCAATTCCCGCAGTGCGTCAAGCGTATCCGTCACTCGCAGCGTGTTGCCCGCAGCCTGAAACTCCCTATCGATGACCGCCCCCGCCGCACCGCGTTCGAAGGCCTGCGCCAAATACCGATGCCCGTCCGAATTCTCGCCCCGTAGCGCGAAAAACAGATCGCCCGGCTCTACTGTCCGGGAGTCGATGCTGAAGCCTGAAACCTGTCCGGCGGCCTCACTCCTGCTCCCAATCACGCGTGCTACATCCTGGATCTCAAGCCGAATACCCGAACCCCCGCAACACCCGCCGCGCAACCTCGCGGTCGTCGAAGTCGACTACCTTGTCTTTTAATACCTGATACGTCTCGTGTCCTTTCCCCGCCAGCAGCACCACATCGCCCGGCCCCGCCTGTTCAATCGCGCGGCGAATCGCCCGCTCGCGGTCCGGCTCGACGATGTGCGGCGTATCGGAACGCCGGATCCCCACCAGCGCATCGTTCATGATGTCGAGCGGATCTTCCGAACGGGGATTATCCGAAGTCAGCACCACAAAATCGCTCTTCGACGCAGCCGCCATTCCCATCAACGGGCGCTTGCTTCGATCTCTGTCGCCGCCGCAGCCGAACATCGTGATCACTCTCTGTTTCGTCAGGCTCCGGGCTGTGCGGATCGCGTTCTTCAACGCATCGCCCGTATGCGCGTAATCCACAATTACCAGAAACGGCTGCCCTTCCTGCACTCGTTCAAAACGTCCCGGAACCGCGGCGCACTTCGCGATCCCGCGCGCAATTACCGCCGGCTGGATGCTGTAGGACATGCCAGTGCTCCACGCCGCCAAAATATTATAGACATTGATTTCCCCGACCAGTGGCGATGCCACGGGATAAGTGCTGCCTTTGTGTTGAATCTCAAATTGAAGTCCTTCGAAAGTAGAAACTATCTTCTGCGCGCGGGTGGTCGAGCCTTCCTCAAGCCCATACCAAAACACCTCCGTCCCGGCATTCGTCTCGATCTGCTTTGCGTGAGGATCGTCGTGGTTAATCACGGCAAAGCGGGGCGCAACCGCGCCATTGCCGGTAAACAGCAAAGCCTTGGCCGCAAAGTAAGCTTCCATGGTGTGGTGAAAGTCCAGGTGATCCACTGTCAGGTTCGTGAAGACCGCGGTGTGAAACTGAATGCCGTAAACCCGCCCCAGAGCCAGCGCGTGGCTGGAGGTTTCCATGGTGGCGTGTGTTCCCCCATCGGCCTCCAGCAAAGAGAAAAGTTGAAAGAGTTCCAGCGATTCCGGAGTCGTGTTGGCCGCCGCCCGCAGCACCTTGCCTGCCAGGCGGTACTCGATTGTCCCCACCAGCCCGGTGATGTATCCGGCTTCGCGCAGGATCGAATCCACAAGGTAGGAAGTGGTGGTCTTGCCGTTGGTGCCCGTGATGCCTGTGATGCCGAGCCGCCGGTCGGGGTGCCCGTAAAAATTTCCCGCAGCCAGCGACAACGCCTGGCGCCCGTGTACCACTTGTATCCAATTGCCTTCGAAATCAACCGGGCGAGGAAGTTCGCTCACCACCGCCAGCGCGCCTTTCGCAATGGCCTGCGCTGCAAACTGACTTCCGTCTACATTGGCGCCAGGAAAGGCGAAAAACAGAAAACCAACCGCCGCTTTGCGGGAATCGTAGGCAAGACCCCTCACGGACGCCGTCGCCATCTCTGGCGGCATCTCCGAATTGAGCGCAACCCCTTGCAGGACTTCACTCAGTGTCATGCTGGTCTCAGCGGGCAAATTGTACGCGGATGCGCTCTCCTTCCCGTAGCGGGGTGCCCGGCGCAGGTTGTTGCGCCGCGGCAAGGCCGCTACCGGAAAACTGCACCTGAATGCCTAGCGCGGCCGATTGTTCCAGCACATCGCGCAACGTCTTTCCATTGAAGTTCGGCACCCTCGGGCCGGTAAGCAGTGCTTCTTTGCGAAGCATCGGAGGCACTTCAATCACCGGACCCGTTATTTGCGCGGGCAACCGCGGCGCAGCAGGCGCAGCCGCAGTGCCCGCGCCTGCCAGTTGCGCCGGTTCTTCGTCGTCCAGCGGATTGCCGCCGCCCAGATCGGCAATCGCCAAATCGTTCGATTGCGTCTTGCCGTCGTCGGGCTTCGCCACAAAATCGGGCAGGTCTTTCGGAACGTCCAGGAACCGCAGCGCCGCCGTCGCCACTGCTTTGAATACCGGCGCCGACGCATCGCCGCCCATCAGCGCCGTGCCGTTCAACGTCGCCACCACCACGATGGCCGGATTGTTCAGCGGTGCGAATCCCATGAACGACGAGTTGTACTTGTGTGTATAAGCCCGCGCCTTCATGTCGTAGATCTGCGCGGTGCCGGTCTTACCGCCGGACGTGTATCCATCCAACCGGGATTTCCTGCCCGTGCCGTACAGCACCACGCCTTCCATCATTTGCCGCATTGTGATCGCCGTCTCCGGTTGCAGCACGCGTACCGGTTCCACGTACGGTTCTATCGGCGCCGGGACGTTATCGCCGGACCGCGGCGGCTTCAGCGTCATCCGCGGCTTCACAGCATTCCACCATTGGCAATCACCGCCGAAGCCTGCGCCAGTTGCAGCGTGGTCGCGCTCAGCTCATGTCCCATCGCGATAGAGCCGATGGAACTGGGAATCCACTGCTTCAACGGACGAAGCCGCCCGCTCGATTCGCCAGGCAGAGGAATGCCCGTGCTCTTGCCGAAACCGAAGCGCTTCACATACTCATACAGATTCTTCTCACCCACCCGCAAGCCAATGTTGATGGCTCCAATGTTGCTGGACTTCGCCAATACATCCGCCATACTCAGCGAGGCGTAGGAATGGTGATCGTGAATCACGCGCTTGAACAGCGTAATCTTCCCGTTGCCACAATTGATGATCGTGCCTGGGCGGATGTTGGTAGTTTCCAGCGCGGCCGAAAGCGTGATCACCTTGAATACCGACCCCGGTTCAAACGGACTCGATACCGGAAGATTCGTGCGCGTCTCCAGCGTCTCGCCCTTCACCGGCGGCACGTTCGGATTGAAGCTTGGGTAGCTGGCCATCGCCAGCACTTCCCCGGTCTTCGGATCCATCACCACCAGGCTGCCCGTCTTCGCATGAGTCCGCTCGATAGCGATCGCCAGTTCCCTCTCCGCTACGTGCTGGATGCGCTCGTCGATCGATAGCGTCACGTCCCGGCCCGGCTGCGGATCGGTGAAAATCTGCAAATCCACCACGCGCTGCTTCACGTCGGAGGTGGTGCGCATCACCCCGGGCTTCCCCTCAAGCTGTTCGTTCATGCTCAGCTCGATGCCGGCGTTTCCTCTCTCCGCATGATCCACGCCGCCCAGTAAATTCGCGCCCACCGTGTCTTTCGGATAAAAGCGGCGGCTCTCGGTGCGAAACTCCACCCAGTCCAGGTTATAGCTGCGCAGTTTCACCGATTCTTCCGGCGTGATCTTACGCTTCACCCACAGAAACCCCCGGTGATTGTCCACCGCCGAGGCCATCTTGCCCAGCAGCGCATCGCCATCGATCTCCAGCACACGCGACAACAGATCCGCGGCCAGCGCCAGATCGGGAACCCGCATTGGATTGATGCAAACCGAATCCACCGGCAGGCTCATCGCCAGCGGACGCCTTGTGCGGTCGTAGATAATTCCGCGCGGCGCCTGAATCTCTACTTCCCGGTCCTGCTGTTGTTGCGCCAGTTTCTGGAATTCGTCGTGACGGAAAATCTGGAGGGAGACAAGACGGTACAAGATCAGCAGCCCCCAAATAAAAGTTGCGCGCGCGAGAATCCTTAACCTTCTGTTGGCTAATGGCTCCGCGCGCGCGTCCAAGGGAACTCCTCTATGCAAGACGTTGTAGAACGGTTACCGGCGATTCAGTGCCAGCGAACCTTCGTTCGTTGGCGCCAGATAGACTACGTTCTCGGACTTCGGATCTACAAACTCCTGATCCACCGCGAGCCTCGCCAGCCGTTCCGGACTCACCAGTTTCGCTTCTTCTAAATCAAGCTTTCCACGTGCCGTATTCAGGCGCTGATTTTCCGCTTGCAAATTGTGCAACTGATAGCTGGCCAGCAACCCGTACGCGCTCGGGAGTAACATCCCGATCAGCATCGCCGCCGATGCGCACGATGCGCCCAGCACCTTCCAGCTCTTCGCGCTCGCGCCCGGATCAGCCTGGCGCACGACACGCGAGTTGTCGATTCTCTTTACGAAGAAGTACACGTCTTCGTTCGGAAGCGAGCGCAGTTTGAAGTCGTCGCTGACTACGCGGCTCGACATCGTTTGTGCGGCTTCAGCCACACGGCCCGCATCCATAAACTGGTTGAAAATATTTGCTAGCGTCGCCATAGTTCTTGCCTGCCCTGGTTATCTGACTTCGTTCACTGCCTTAGTTCATTTCCAGCGCCCGGAGCTTCGCGCTTCGAGACGCCGGGTTTTCATTTGTTTCCCATTCCGATGGCCTGACCACGTGCTTGGTCAGCATGGTTGCTTTCCCTTCGCGTACCAGGGCCTGAAAACTACGCTTCACCCTGCGATCTTCCAGCGACATAAAAGACACAATTACGATGCGCCCGCCGCTTTTCACCAGCTTTGGAGCTGCCTCCAGCAAGCCGTCCAGCTCGTCCGCCTCGTCGTTGACGGCCAGCCGCAGCGCCATGAAGGTAAGAGTGGCGGGATGAAGTCGGCCCGTCCGGTGCGCGGCGTTTTCTATCACTTGTGCGAGATGCAAAGTGCTTCGAATCGGCCGCGCTCGAACGATTGCTCTGGCTATCTGCCGCGCCCTCCTTTCCTCGCCGTTTTGATAAATCAAATCGGCCAATGCCTTTTCGGCTGAATAATTCACTAGATCGCCCGCCGTCGTTTCCTGACTGCGGTCCATGCGCATGTCTACCGGTCCGTCCGTCATCAACGAGAAGCCGCGTTCGGCGTCCGTCAGTTGATACCGGCTCACCCCTAAATCCGCCAGCAATCCGTCGGCTGCTGGAATCCCCGCCTCTGCCGCAGCCTTCAGCAATCCCGAAAACGGAGAGTGCAAAAACTTGATCCGATCCGCCGCGTCCGCTGTATTCGCCTTCGCCATTTCCAGCGAATCCGCATCGCGATCCGAAGAGAGCACGAAGCCTGTGCTTAAGCGCCCGGCAATAGCTCTTGTGTGCCCGCCCAGTCCACACGTTGCATCGATGTAGATTCCATCCGGCCGGATAGCCAGGTATTCCATGCACTCGTTTAGCAGGACTGAATAATGCATACATGACGCCTACTGCAGCCCCTTTCTCTCGAACGTCTTGAGCGCCTCGGCCCGGTTCCCGCGTGCCCGCTGCTTCCGCTCTGCGTAAACTTCTTCCCCAAAAACGTTGATGCGATTCTTGTAATGCTCCAGGAAAACCGGCTTGTCTTCAATCTTCAGCGCCCGGCGCAATTCCGTCGGAATCACCAGCCGCCCCTGGCTGTCCATCTCGGCGTCGCCACCCAAATCCATCGCCGTGAACCACAAATCCTCCGCCGCTTCCGCATCCTCGGCCGGATCTTTCAACATCGCCTCTATTTCTTTCCACTTCGAGATCGGATAAAGTCTAGCGATGCGCTCGTCAAAGGTGGTGCAGAAGACTTTCTTCTCACCGATCGCCGTCAAGAACTGTTGGAAGTCGGAAGGCAGCTTGAGCCTGCCTTTTTCATCAATGCGGCCCGGATAGATCCCGCGAGGGTGCTCAACGGCAACGGGTTTGACGATTTCTGCCACTTTTTTGTCCACTTCAGACCACTTCCGGCCACTGAGAGATTGTCACATAGGTATTTTGCGAACGCAAGAAGTTTTTAATAAGGCGTTCTGTGTATCTCACTGTAGCCGTGAGGGTTATGGCGAACAAAAGGCGAAGACATATTCCACTCGCTGTCTCCCTACCCCCAAACATGGGTTATTGCCGCCCCTTGCCTACTCGGTTATCATTGGATAGTGTCGGCTTCTCTCAGTTGGGGATATAAACGCGTCTAGGATAGTGTCAACTATCGTCTCCGCACCATCGCAGGCGGCCGCTTCGCCGATCATTGCCGTCCTACCTCCATCATCATCCTGCTGACGGAGATCTGTAACGCCAAGTGCGTCCACTGCGACATCTGGAAAAATACCGACCGCGAAGACTCCGCTTCTCCCGAGACCTGGAAGCAGGTCCTCTCCGACATGCGCCGCTGGCTCGGTCCCGTCCAGGTCACCTTCAGCGGCGGCGAAGCCATGATCAAGCCCTATACGCCTGAGCTTGTAGCGCACGGCTCCAGCATCGGCCTGTTCCAGGAAATCCTCACTCACGGCTATTGGGAGGATCAGAACAAAATGGTTCGCCTGGCGAACGCGAATCCCTGGCGCATCACCGTATCGCTCGACGGCGTGGGCGAAACCCACACCATCGTCCGCGGCCATCCGCTGTTCTGGGAGCGTACCAGCCGCAGTCTCGATACACTCCTGCGCATGCAGAAGGAAGACAAGCGGCTCACCTATCACATCCGCCTGAAGACCGTGATCATGGCGCAGAATCTTGACGACGTGCCGGAGGTGGCCCGCCACGCAACCAAGCTGGGCGTCGAAGTATTCTATCAGGCCATCGAACAGAACTACAACACTCCGGAAGATTCGCTCTGGTTTGAATACACCGCCAACTGGCCGAAGGACACCGCCAAGGCCGTCGCCGCGGTGGAGAAGTTGATTCAGCTCAAGCGCGAAGGCGCGCGCATCGCCAACAGCTACGCCCAACTCGAAGCGATGATCCCGTATTTCAAAGATCCGGACGCCACGCGCGTCGCCATGCAATCGCACTCCGCCCATGAAGAGTAGGCTCTGTGCGCCGCGCTGACAGGCTTGCAGTTCCAGCCCAACGGCGATGTCCTGGTCTGCTACGGAAAGAAGCCCGTCGGTAACATCCGCAACACGCCCATCCGCGAAATCTGGGAAGCCCGCCCGAAATTCTGGGACGAGGGTTGCTGCCTGACCACCCGCTGCACCACCGCTGAAAAGGAAACCCGCCCGCTCGTTACTATTTCCTGATAAGCATTCCGCGATAATGGTCCTGTCTATGGAACGTTATCTCATCATCATGGCCGGCGGAGCCATCGGCACCCTGGCCCGCTACGCCGCCTCCTCCGCCATCATGGCGCGCGTCAACAGCCGTTTTCCCTTCGGTACGTTCTGCGTCAACATCACCGGCTGTCTGCTAATCGGCGCCCTCATGACCATCCTCGCCGAGCGCGGCGCACACCCCAACTGGCGCCTCGGCCTGGTAGTCGGAGTCCTGGGCGGCTACACCACATTCTCCAGCTTCGAATACGAAGCCTATTTATCCACCCGCACCGGCTTCCCCTTCATCGCCCTGATGAATGTAGCCGCCAGCGTAGTAGTGGGCTATCTCGCCGTATGGTTAGGCGCGGCCCTGGCCACCCGGCATTAAACGAATGGGACGATTCGCGCGCACTCTCCGTTCATCCGCAGCCACTTATTTTGTCCATCCTATCAACAGTCCCCGTCCGCGACCTCCCCGCCCCTCGGCCTTTTTGCTACCCTAAACAAGTGAACCCTTCGTTGTACGATATGGACCCAGGCCCTGAGTCCCCGGAATTGGTGCGCATGATCGTCGAGATCCCGAAAAACTCGACAAACAAGTATGAATACGACGGGAAACTCGGGGTTTTCCGTCTCGACCGCGCGCTCTATTCGCCCATGCACTATCCCGGCGACTACGGTTTCATCCCCGGCACCCTAGCCGAGGACAACGATCCGATGGACGTACTCACGCTAGTCCAGGAGCCTAGCTTCACTGGGTGCCTGATTGAGGTTCGTCCCGTTGGCATCTTGAATATGATCGACTCCGAGGAGGGCGACCAAAAGGTTCTCGCGGTGCCCACCCGAAATCCCCGCTACGATCAAATCCACACCATGGACCAGATTTTTTCTCATGTCCGGCGCGAGATCGAGCACTTCTTCACTATCTACAAGGAGCTCGAAGGCCGAACGACAAGGATGGAAGGCTGGGGTGGTCCACGCGAGGCGCGCAAGGCAATCATGGATAGCCGCGAACGCTACCTTGCCCTCAAGAAGGCACAGGCTCAACCGACCGTGGCCGTCTAGCCCATGAGATGCCTCTAAACAGTCCTTGGGTCCGTGCAGTTTTCCACGGCATAAAATATTGAAAAATGGAAGCTGGGTATGTGCTTGACTCAGGTAACCGGCCGCTGCCCGGGGCGGAGGCAGGTTCCCGCGCCAACCCCACGAAATGCTGCCGGGCCATACTTGCCTGAGTCAAGCACATACCGGGAAAAAAGTGATCCGAATGCGGATCGATTGACCATTAGCGGCACCGGCAGCGCCAACATTGGTGTGACGGCCAACTTGCGTATCTACGCGCCCGAGCCAGCGTCATCGGTTTGAGCCTCTATGCCCGCCGCCGCAAGACCGTTAGCCTCAGCTAGTTTTTCTGAAGTTGAGCCATTCCTTGGTGGTTCCAACGTCCGCTATGCAGCTTGGCACCCTCGTCATCGTTCGCAGGTTAGCGGCTGCTTCCAATTCGATAAACGATCAACTTCTTACCAAACGCCGTGCTCCATCCGGCCCAGGCCGTCCTCTACGCGAGTGGCGCCTTCGCTGGTCCCAAGGAGAGAGATAGGAGTGCCCAACCAACGCATAGCTTCGTCGCGATCGCCCGTCACTCCAATCGCCCTGTCCACAACGGATTCCACAGAGTTCTCCGGGGATGCAGACATTTCTTCCGGCGCGTTGTCCGTCAAAGCGTACTTCCCGAACATCACTTTTGGACTATCCTTCGCCAGCACTTTCGTAATAGTTGCCATTACCTTCACCTTGCCGTGATCGACGTGACGGATCATGCCAATGTTGACGTCGGGCTTACTGCGGTCGAATTTTTCTTTCGCCATGGGAGCCATTTTCCGTAGACTAGGCTTACCCCAATGGTAGCGGCTTGGAACAGCATTTGTTTTGCACACCGACGCGGAAGCCCAGACTATTGCATCAACTCTCAGCCCTTCAACCGCAGCGCCTCGTTCATAGACCCCTGCCGATACCCCTCAAGGTCCAGCGTGACGTAAAGAAATCCCAGCGGCTTAAAGATCGCTGTAATCGCCCGCGCCATCTCCCCCGTCAACGCCTTCTCCATCTCTTCCTTGGCCACTTCAATCCGCACCAGTTCCCCATGGAACCGCACGCGGAACTGCCGGAAGCCCAGCGCCTTAATCGCCTCTTCGCCCACCTCCACGGTCTTCACAGTCTGCGGAGTCACCGGTGTCCCATAAGGGATCCGCGAGCTCAAGCAAGCCGAAGCAGGCCGGTCCCAGGTCTGCAAGCCAGCCACCCGCGACAACTCGCGAATCTCAGCCTTGCTCAAATCCGCTTCCACCAGCGGCGCTTTCACTTCGTGAATCTTCGCGGCATTCTGACCCGGCCGGTAATCGCCCAGGTCGTCCTTATTCACGCCGTAAAGAATATTCGCAATGCCCCGCTCCGCGCCCACCTGATCCAGCCGTGTAAACAGTTCGTCCTTGCAGTGAAAACAGCGGTCCGGACCATTCTTCACATAGTCCGGATTGTCGAACTCATACGTCAGCACGTACTCGTGCCGGAATCCGTTGCGCCGCGCAAACTCCTCAGCGTCTTTCTTATGAGACTCCGGAATTGAGGCGGAATCGGCAGTAATCGCCACCGCATTCTCACCCAGCACCCGAGCTGCCGCCCACATCAGATAAGCGGAGTCCGTGCCGCCAGAGTAAGCGACAATCGCCTGCCCCATGCCCGCAAGGATCGAGAAAAGCTTCTCCTCTTTCCGTTGCAGCACGACCGGGTCCAAAGAAGAACCTGCACCGATTCCGGCGATACCGACCAAGGTTGCCATGACCAGATTATATCGCCTTATTGAATGGGCCCCTCGCCGTTTGGTTCCACCGGAGGCGTATCCGGAATCACGCAAGCCGCCGCCACATGATCCGGCTCTTCCATCTTCACCAGCCGCACGCCCTGTGTGGAACGTCCCGCCTGGCGAATCTGGCCCGACTCAATGCGAATGATCTTGCCTTCTTTAGTGATGATCATCAGCTCAGTGTCTTCCTTCACCGAAAGAATACTGACCACGTTGCCAATCCGCGCAGTGGTCTTCATGTTGATCACGCCCTTGCGTCCGCGCGCCGTCAGCCGGTATTCGCTCAACGGGGTACGTTTGCCGAAGCCGTTCTCGGAAATGGAGAGCATCAGCCCTTCCTCTTCCACCACCTCGACGCCCACCAGATAGTCGCCTTCCGCCAGATCCATCGCGCGCACCCCGCGAGCAGGACGGCCCATGGCCCGAACCTCTTCTTCCCTGAACCGGATCGCCATGCCCTCGTAGGTGCCCATGAAGATATAGTTCTTGCCGTTGGTCAGCCGCGCCGCAATCAACTCATCGCCCTCATCCAGAGACACCGCAATAATGCCGCGCGCCATCGGATTGTTGAACTCGGTCGACTCGCACTTCTTGATCACGCCGCGCTTGGTCACCATCACGATGTACTGATCCGGCGTATCGAAATTCTTCACCGGCAGGAACGTCTTCACCGTTTCGTCCGGCTGCAGGTTAATCAAACTGCCGATGTTCTTTCCCTTGCCTGTCGTGCTGGCATCCGGAATCTCATAGATCTTCAGCCAGTAAACGCGGCCCTTGTTCGTGAAGATCAGCAGGTAGGTGTGCGTTGACGCGATGATCAGGTTCTCAATAAAATCATCGGTCCGCGTGCCCATGCCGATGCGGCCCTTGCCGCCGCGGGTCTGCCGCGTGTAGGTATCCACCGGCGTGCGCTTCAGGTAACCTTCCCGCGTCACCGTCACCGCAACGTCCTCCACCTGCACCAGATCTTCCAGATTGATGTCACCTGGGTCGTCGATGATCTTCGTACGGCGCGCATCGCCGAAGTCTTTTTGTACTTCCTTCAATTCCTTGACGATCACGGCCCGCACGGCTAGCTCCGAACCTAGAATTTCCAGGTACTCGCCAATCATGCGCTGGATCTCGGCCAGCTCGTCCAGAATCTTCTGTTGCTCCATGCCCGTCAGGCGTTGGAGCTGCAATTCGATGATCGCCTGCGCCTGCCGTTCGCTGAAATCGAAGGTGGCAATCAACCCTTCACGGGCTTCCCGCGGATTTCTCGACCGGCGAATCAGCTCGATCACGGCATCCAGATTATCTAGCGCCTTCTTGAAACCGAGCAACAAATGTTCGCGCTCGCGAGCCTTCCGCAACAAGTAATCCGTGCGGCGCCGGACCACATCGACGCGGTGATCGATGAACCGCCTGATGCAATCGATCAGCCCCAGTTCGCGCGGCTGTCCGTTCACAATCGACAGCATGATCACGCCGAAGTTGATCTGCATCTGCGTCTGCTTGTACAGATTGTTCAGAACCACGTCGGCCTGCTCGCCGCGCCTCAACTCAAATACGATGCGCATTCCATCGCGATCGCTCTCATCGCGGATTTCCGAAATGCCTTCGATCTTCTTCTCGTTCACCAAGCCGGCGGCGTGCTCAATCAACCGCGCCTTGTTCACCTGATAGGGAAGCTCGGTCACCACCAGCGCCTCGCGGCCTTTCTCCATCGGCTCAACCTCAGCCTTGGCACGAAGCTTCAGCGAACCGCGCCCGCGGGTGAAGTAATCGTGAATGCCATTGTGCCCCAGAAGATAGCCGCCAGTCGGGAAATCCGGACCGGGAACCATCGGCAGAATATCGATCAACGTCAGCGCCGGGTTGTTCACCAGCGCGATGGTCGCGTTCACGATTTCCGTCAGATTGTGCGGCGGAATGTTCGTCGCCATGCCCACCGCGATGCCCGACGAACCATTCACCAGCAGGTTCGGCACACGAGTCGGCAGAACTTCCGGCTCTTCTTCGCTATCGTCGAAGTTGGATTTGAAATCGACCGTTTCCTTATCGATGTCTTCCAGCAGCGAAGCCGCCACACGCGATAACCTGGCTTCGGTATACCGGTAAGCCGCGGGCGGATCGCCGTCCACCGAACCAAAATTGCCCTGCCCGTCAATCAACAGATACCGCAGCGAAAAGTCCTGCGCCATACGCACCAGCGCATCGTAAACCGAGGCGTCTCCGTGCGGGTGAAACTTTCCCAGAACCTCGCCGACAATCTTGGCGCACTTACGCGTGGGGCGGTTGTAGTTCAAGCCCATTTCGCTCATCGCGTAAAGAATGCGCCGGTGTACCGGCTTCAAACCATCCCGGATATCCGGAAGCGCCCGGCCAATGATGACGCTCATCGAATAGTCGAGATACGACTTGCGCATCTCGTCTTCGATGTTCACCGGGATCAGGCTTTTGTTGATGTCGCCGCCAGGCGGAATCGGTGGTACAGGGTTCTGTGGATCTGACAAATGGAGCTCCTAAAATGGGCGAATTTCGTCGCTTTTTCGCCTATGCCGTCGTAATTGCTGGTGTAAAGGGAAGTACCCTTAATTTTAGCAGATTGGAGGCGTTTCAGCAGGTCAATATTCGAACTGAATGAAGAACTGCACTTGCCGCGCATTCAGCGTTTCCACAATGCCCCGGTAGGACGCCAGCGGACGTCCCGCCGCCTGGTAAAACGGACTCACACGCAACGCGTTCGTGTGATTCAAAATATTAAACGACTCCACGCCCATCTGCAGCACCGCCCGGTTGTCATGCACCGGAAACGTCTTCATCAAACGCGCATCCAGTGAAGCCATCCCCGGCGTGTAGTATGGATTGCGTCCCACGCCCGGCGGCCGCGCGCTGATGGGATACGCACCGGTGCGATAAGTGTCCGTACTATCCAGCGCGTTCAAAGGCCGCCCGCTGCCGTAGGTGAAGATCGGCGCCAGCGTCAGATGGTCCACCACTTCGAACAGGCCGCTCGCCGCGAACCGATGCCGCTGGTGCTGCCGCGAGCGTGCCCAATCCTGCGCCACATTCCGCGGATCCAGCGGCTGCTCGTCGTAGTCGGAACCATCGTCGCGCGCCGTCGCCAAGTTATAGGAAAACAGATACGCCACCTCTTTCGTCAGCCGGCGGTTCACTGAGAACGAAACCCCGTTGTAGGTGGACTTCGCCGTCTGCTCCAATTGGAAAACAGGCGCATCAGTCCCGCTGTTACCAGCGGTATTACGAGTCCGCGGCAGATGGCGTCCCAGCACCCAGGAATACTCCACGGATAGCGCAGTGTCCTTTCCCAGACTCCGCTCCAATCCGGCACTGAACTTGCGGCTGAACGTCGCCGGAAAATCCGCAGCCGCCTGATACCGCGCCCGCAGCAACGGCCCGTCGCCGTACCGGAAGACTTCCCACGCATGCACTCCGTCCTTCTGAATGGCATCGTTCAAATACGCCAGCGGGTACCGGTCGTAAAACAGTCCAAAGCCTGCCCGAAAGACATACCGCGAAGTGCCCGCCGGATTCCACGCCAGCCCAACACGCGGCGCGATATTGCGGTTGCTCGAAGGGATCAGCGCGGGAAGCCACTGCCGGTCATAGCGCACGCCCGCATCCAGAATCAAACCCGTTGCGATCTGCCAGCGGTCCTGCGCCCAAAGCCCGGCGGGCACTGTGCCGATCCTCGTCCGTGGATCGCCCATCGCCTGAATATACAGATCCGGCGCACCGGCCTGATACTGCGCCACGGTGGGGTAAATGAAAATGCCGCCGAATCGATTCGCGATGCTGGCATCCAGGCGAATGGGATGCACGCTGCCGCCAAAACTGAACTGGTGGTGGCCCCGCACCACATGCATGCTGTCCACCACCTCCGCATGCTTCTCCGTGCGTGCCGCATTCAGCCGGTAAGACTGGCCAAAGGTGATTACGCCGGGAATCTCAATCATCGGTCCGCCGGAATTCGGCGTAATGCCCACCGTCCGCTCGGCCACCTGAGCGCGCAGATCATTGACCAGCGATGGGGTAATCACATAAATCCAGTCCCCCACCATCGAATGGTCCCGCGTCAAACTGCTGCCGCGAGCCGACGCATCCGTAAAATTCTCGCCATCCTGCATGTCGTGCGACGTGCGGCCCCGCGAAAACGCATAACGCCCGGACAGCGTATGCTTCGATCCAATCTGGTGATTGAGCTTCAGCGAGAACTCCGTTTGCGACGAACTTGCCGGGAACAAGCCGCGCGTCAATGTCGGCGGCAGCGCAAGGCTCTTCGGAGCCTCCGAAAATTCTTCGCTGCTCTCCCACTCCTGCTCCAGCGCCAGCGAGAAAAACGTGCGGTCCCGCCGAATTGGTCCATTCAGCGAAACACCCGGCTGGTATCGCCGGTACTTGGGATTCCTATCCACCGTCGCTTCCGGATTGCGCGCGTTGGCGAATTCGTTCTGTACGAAAAACGTTCCGTCGCCATGCCATTGGTTGGTGCCGGATAGCGTCACCAGATTCACCGATCCCCCCGCCGCCCCGCCCGACTCAGCGTTAAAAGACGCGCCGGTCACACGAAATTCCTTCACCATCTCCAGACCCACCGCAACCCGGCTGCCCCCCGTGGTTTCATCGCGATTGTCCACGCCGTCAATCGAGAGGCTGTTGTTGCGTCCGCGCATTCCACCAAAGCTGAACCCGCTGTCAGTGGATGCACTGCGCACCGCCGAACTCGATCGTTGCGCGCCGGAACCGGCCGACGGAGCCACCCCGGGTGCCGTCAGCACGATGTTCAAATAATTCCGGTTCTGCGACGGCGTCTCTTCCACACGCTCATTGCCCAACGCAACGCTGGCACTGGTCGCCGTAGTCTCCAGAGCATTGGCCTGCTCAATCACGTCAAGCCGTTCCACCACCTGCGCCAATTTCATATCGATGCGCTGCACCACCGTCTGCCCCAGCGAGACGTTCAGCTCCTTGACCACCGTAGTCCCGAAGCCTTCGTGTTCCAGCCTCAGTTGATACACACCCACCTGCAGCGCGGTAAACCGAAAGTTCCCTTCCGCATCGGTAGTGGTATCGCGCACCAGTCCGGAATCGATCCGCGTCGCCGTTACCCGGGTTGCCGCCAGTGCCGACCCCATACTATCCAGCACCGTTCCCTGAATCACTCCGTGCGCCGATTGCATTTGCGCAAAAGCGGGCGCTGCCAACATCACCAGAAATAGCGCGCAATACTTCACCATCAGCTAACCAGCCCTTCACCGCGTGAAAGCGCCGTGATAATAGCCTCCTTCCTCTCCGCCGCAGTCTGCACCGTGGACTCCATCGCCAGCCAGTAAATCACCAACCCCAACAACAGGTCAAACAGCAGCACGCCATAGAAGGCAAACCCGGAATCGAATGCGAACCGCGCCGCATAAGCCAATGCAATCGGCGCCCCCGCCAGCAAATAGATAAATATCAGCATCGCCTGGACCCGTCCCGCCGAACCGCGCCGCCAAGATTGATCGGGGTCCACGGACCGCGGATTCCGGACAGACATCATGTTGCCGATGGAGAGCAGGAACACGGCCATCGTCAGAACAACGCAAAACGTCTCCGTCAGCGACGCAATAGTCACCGGCATGCGCATCAGACTGCACACCAGAAATATCAGCAGGATCTCCACCACCACGAAAAACATCGCTGTAAGGTTCTTCGCCAGAACCACGGTGGACATCGGCACCGGTACTGAATAGTAAAGCTGCACCGCGCCGCGATCGAAGCCGAAAATGTTCCAGATGCAAACTTCACCCAACAACATCACCGAGTAAACGGTGACCGCGGTCAGATAGTGAGTGGAAAGCATCGATTCCGAACCGGCGCCTTTGAACGCCAGTGGAAGCCAGATCAGTAATCCAAAGGAGAACCCCATCAGAAATACCAGCCGGAACCGGGCAGAGCGCGAAAGCACCCGCATCTCTTTTTCCACCAGCACGCTAAGCGGGTCGGGAAGCAGTCTTGGCAGTAATTGGAACACCCGTTCCAGCAACCCGATGCGGTTCGATTGAATGGTGTCCTTCGCCTGAATCTCGGCCACATCCACACGCAGATTCCGTTCAAACTGCCAGCGTCCGAAAACATAGGCGAGCGCCGTCCATGCCGAAATAATAAACAGCGGCAGCATTCCGTCCCGGCTTGTGGCCAGTCTCCCCGCCGCCACCCATGGAAGGTAGAGCGTGGGCTGCGCTGATAGAATTCGCCGCAACGCGGCCGTGTCCCCACTCCGCAGCAGCACTTGTGGAAGTGCGGCAAGTAACACCAGCCCAAACACCAGCACCTCGCGAATTCGTTTCCGCGCAAACAGGCGGCCGATCAAATCGCGCAGGCCGGTCGATAAAAACAGATTGAAAGCCACGTAGATCAGCAGGCTGAAAGCACACCACGCGGGAAGATGCGGATTGAACAAGAGTCCGATAAATGCGCCTGCCACCATGAACAGCATCTCCGCAGCCGTGGTCACGCGCAGTAGAACTTCAATCGTGAACAACTGGGAATGCGGCATCGGATAAACAGCCAGCCGTCGAAGATCCAGCGAAAGCCCGGTGCTCACCATCAGGATCGGGATCAGTTGCCAGTAAAGCGTCAATAGCAGCAGGCCAGCTGGCATGATCCGACCCAGCATCGCAGGCTCAGACTCGGCGCAGATCACTCCCTCGGCTACCGCCGCCAGAATCCAGACGCCATACCAAAGGCAAGTCACCGCGATGCTCAGCGCGTCGGAAGTGCCTGCCCGCGGAAAGTGATTGCGTATCGATTTCCACTGCGCCCAAAGAATCGCTAGTGCTTGCGAGCGCATCTCAGAGCCAGGCCGGGCTTTCCGCTATTCGATCCGCGCCCACCACGCGAACGAAAAGATCTTCCAGGCTTTCCGAGCCCGAACGGAGTTCGGAAATGTTTCCTTCGGTGACGATTTTCCCGTCGTGGATAATGGCGATCCGCTCGCAAAGCCGTTCCACAACTTCCAGCACGTGCGACGTCAGAAAGATGGTGGCGCCCTGCCGGACCTGATCGATAAGGATATCTTTCATCAACCGCGCACCCACCGCATCGACGCCTTCAAACGGTTCGTCCATCAAAAATAGTTGCGGCCGGTGGATCAGCGAAGCAGCCATCGCCACCCGCTTGCGCATTCCCTTCGAATACTCGCCAATCAGTTTGCGGCTACTGTTGTCAAGCTCGAACAGCGCGATCAACTCGCGCGCCCGTTCCCGCGCTACACCCCTAGGCAACCGGTACATCCGCCCGACGAATTCCACATACTCGGGTCCAGTAAGATGGTCGAACAGCAGCGATTCATCGGGCACCACGCCGATCCTCGACTTGATCTCCACCTCTCGCGCCGGCATCGGCAGACCAAGCAGTTCGATGGTGCCGGACGTAGGCGGCGCAAGCCCCATCAGCATCCGGATGGTGGTGGTCTTCCCCGCCCCATTCGGGCCAAGAAAGCCGAAAAAGCAGCCTTGCGGCACAATCAGATTAAGCCCATCCACCGCAGCCTTCGCTCCGTACACTTTTCGCAAGTCGCGGACAACGATGGCCGAGGGAACTTCCGTCATGGATGTATTCCCATGGTAACCGCAGCCGGCAGGCGGCTAACGCCGGGCAGCTTCCGCCGGAGGCGCAGGCTTCACTTCCAGGTATTCAATCCAACTCGTCATCATTTCTTCTTCGGTCTTATCGCCCCACCGAATCACTTTTCCGGGATCGGGATTCGCCGCGTTGTTGGGACTGTTGTCAAAGTGCGCAGTCACAATAAGCGTGCTTCCCTTTTCCACGCGTGCCGGCTGCATCAGGCGATAAACCAGTTGCCAGTTGAAGTCGTAACGCGGAACAGCCAGCAGAATTTCACGCTTGCCATTGGGCCGGATCAATTCGTACGTCATGTCCTTCCCGCGATAGTGCATGTGCGGAGTGAACGAAAGCAGCAGCGTGTCTTTCTCGAATGTGAGGCACCGCTTCACCTCCTGATTGGGTTCGTTCGCAGGAATCCGCATGAAAAAGTTCCGCAGATCCATGCGCCGCAAAACCTGCTCCGGCGGGCCCGGTGCAAGATAAAGTCCCACGCTGGTTCGATCGGTCTGGCGTTCCCCAGGCGTGTTCGCATAGTGAATCACAAATTCCAGCTTCGCCCCCGGTGGAATCCACTTCGCCGTGCCTGCGGGGAAAATATCCGGCGGCCGTCCAGGCAGGAAAGAAGCCAGCGCGCCTTCCTGAAATCCAGTCAGATTCGGTAGCTTTGGCGCACCGGCGGCGCAAGCGTCATTCACCACCGGAGCGTCCATCCGGATGCGGCTCAGTTTCCCTTCATGGATCAGAAACTTGCTCAGTTCGGGCATCGCCTCAAGCGACGAGGGGGCCATCGCCGCCGCATCCTGCACCAGAATCACGTGAACGTGATGCACCACCTGCCGGTTGCCCGGAAGAATTTCCGCCGCGCGAATCCATTTGCCTTCCGTGAAATTCGTAGCCACGGTGAAATGCTCGTAAGCGTCCTGGCCCTGGGTGATTTTGAAATCCTCCCCAATGTCGATCACCATGTCCGGCTTGCCCATGCGCCAGCCCTCGGCAAACACCGGCGGCGCGGGCATCTCGCGAGCATCACCCGCCGGCGCTCCCCCATCCACCCACGCCTTGATGGTTTCAATCTGCATCGCCGAGAGCCGTGCGTCATTTGAGAACTGACCGTGCTTTGGATCGGCAAACCACGGAGGCATCTTGCCATTGATCACAGCCGCGCGGATCGCCTTCGCCCACGGCCGCGCGGACTTGTAATCCAGCAGCGACATCGGCGCGATGTCCTTCGGCCGGTGACACCCAACACAGTGCTGGTGGAAGATCGGCGCGATGTCTTTGCTAAAAGTAGGCGCGGCAACTAATGCAGCCGGTGCCAGTAGAAGTGCCAAATATTTCATCTTCTCCGTTCCGTAATGCCAGTCTACATGGCTGTGGATCCCGGCGCCAGCACCCCCGGCCTGTATACTCGGGTTATGGACCCAATCGTCGGCGCAAGCCTAGGCATCTTGATGCGCTGGATACACATCACCTCCGTCATCACCGCAATCGGCGGCCTGCTTTATGCCGGCCTTGTCATCGCACCCGCGCTCAGTTCCCTGCCCGCGGAAACACGCCCCGAATTCGCCGCCGCCGTAAACAACCGCTTCCGCCCGCTGCTTCGTCTCGCCATCGTCGCGTTAATCGTTTCGGGCATCTACAATCTGGTGACGAAAGCGAACCTCCCGCCCGGCTATCACATGTGGTTCGGCATCAAAATGCTGCTCGCTCTGCACGTCATCGCGGTATCGTTTTTACTCTCCAGTTCCTCTGTAACTCAGGAGCGAAGAACCCGCATGACCACCGGCGTAGTCATCTCAGCAGGAGTCATCGTCTTGCTGTCGGCGTATCTTCGGTTCCTTTCAAACTGGATGCAATCGTGAACGCCACGGCCTACCAAGCGCTGCGAAGTGGAGCCGCGTGGATCGACCTTTCCACCCGAGGCAAGATCCGCGCCACCGGCGAGGATCGCGCCCGCCTGCTGCACGCCATGACCACGAACCACGTCCAGCAGTTGGTGCCCGGCCACGGCTGCTACGCGTTCTTCCTCAGCGCTCAAGGCCGCATCCTCAGCGACGTGAACCTCTTCTGCCTGCCAGAATATTTCCTGCTCGACACCGAACCGGAAGCACGCCAAAAACTTTTCGACCACCTGGACAAGTTCATCATCGCCGACGACGTTACTCTCGAAGACATCACCGCAAGGCTCGCCACCGTGAACGTGGAAGGCCCCTTATCGGAACAAATTCTTGTATCGTTGAACGCTCCAATTCCCGCCTCACCCTGGGACATCGAGCCGTGGAACAATCGATGGGTCGCCCGCGTGAACAGCACCGGTTCCCAAGGCTTCTCCATCTTTACGCCGACTGAGGAAAAGGCCGATCTGATCGCGCAACTGGAATCCGGCGGCGCGGTGGAAGTAGACGCGGAAACGGCGGACGTCGTCCGGCTGGAACACGGAAAGCCGCGCTATGGCCTCGACATCACCGAGGCGCATATTCCGCAGGAGACGCAGCAAATGCACGCGCTGCACTTCTCAAAAGGCTGCTATCTGGGGCAGGAAATCGTAGAGCGCGTAAGATCGCGAGGGCACGTCAACAAGATGCTGGCGGCGCTGGAAATTGACGCGGTGGAACCACCGATGACCGGCACGAAAGTGCAGTCGGCCGGAAAGGACGCCGGAGAAATCACGTCGGCGGCCTTCTCTCCCAGCCGCGGCAAAGTGGTCGCTCTGGCCATAGTTCGCGTGGACGCTCTGTCGGCGAAGGAGCTGACCGTCAACGGAGCAGCGGTCGCGCCTCGCTCCATTACCGTGGTAATATAAATTATGACACTCGCGCACTCGAAGGTTACGGAGCAAGGGCAGATTTCAGTCCCGGTGGACATTCGCCGAAAGCTTGGCATTGGACCGGGCTCAATCCTGGAATGGGAAGAAGAGGGCGACAAGATCGTTGTCCGTCGTGCGAGCCGCTTCAGTTCCGAGGATATTCATCAAGCTTTGTTCGGAGCGCGGAAGCCGCAAACGCGAACTGTCGATGAACTGAAGGACGGCATCCGGCACTACGCCCGAAAGCGTTATGCGCGCGGTTGACACGAATGTTCTTGTTCGTCTGATCACCCGGGATGATTCCCGTCAAGTCGTCTCCGCCGAGAGCTTTATCGCCAAAGGAGCCTGGGTTTCGGTGCTCGCTCTGGCCGAGACGACTTGGGTGCTTGCCACTGTATATGAGTTGAGCTCGAAGGACTTGGCCAAGGCAATTGAAATGTTGCTCAATCACCACGTCTTGGTGCTTCAGGATACGGATGCCGTGGCAGCGGCACTGGACCAATTTCGCGCAAAACCAACGCTGGGCTTTTCCGATTGCCTGATGCTCGAGTTAGCCCGGAAAGCCGGGCATCTTCCCCTTGGCACCTTAGACCGGAACCTGGGTAAGATTGAGGGAACTCAAAAGCTCTAGTTACGGTTGTCAGATGTACGGGCGCAATCGCGTCTCATGGGTGTCGCTGCAACAAGCAGGCAAGGCTTGCCGGTAGCCGCGCTGCAACTTCAGGCGCCTGTCGCTGTCATTAGTCTCTCTTAGTCGAAACGCGGCATCTGCTTTAGTTGATTCAGCATCGAAATGACGTATCCTAGATACTCAACTATGGCACCGTAAAGTTCATCAAAGGTATAGTCCGGCGGCGCGAGAGGTCTGATGCACAACTCCCACGATGTTCCGATGAGATTGCCTATTGCGTCACAAACAGGCGTTCCGGCCCGGTCCTGAAGGACAGGAGCGAGTTCCGCATAATCGACGGACGGCATAACTCTGTGGGCCAAACAATTGCGATATCTAACCACGATCACCTGACTAGCCGCATTGACAGGCGCCTCTAACATTTTTAGTATCGCCGCCAGCTCGTCAGAGCTTCGCTGATCCAAGCTTAAGCGGCAAAGACGTTTCAAACCTTTTTTTGCATTGTCCAGTGTAAGTTGCTTGGGCCAATCCGGGTCTGACTGGTCCACTTTAATCATCTCGCTACCAAAGCTCTCGAACAGGAGCCTCACGACCAAATCCTGAATTTTCACGAGGAAGAAGACGCCGAGATTCAAAGCAGACATCTTTTGGGAATGGCAATAGTATGCTTCTTGAATGGAAACGCCGCGGGGCTCAACGTCCTTGTATGCTCTGGCCCGGGCAAGGGAGTGCGCAACCTGTAGATACGAGTTCTGAATCTCTTGCCAGATTCCCTCAGCGTTCCATGCATTGATCATATCCATGGGTTGCATAGGGGAAATGGTTTGATTTGAGATCTGTGCGAACTGCGGGGCAGGCGGAAGTGACGCCCAATGTGTTCCCGTCAACAATTCAGCGCGAAGATCAAATATCATCTGATCCAAGAGTACCGATTCTCGCCCCGGTTCAACGTCGGCCTCAAATGCCACAACCTTTTTCAAAGTCGATGTGACACCGCCAGAATTCTCTATGTCAATATTAATTGTGATTTGACTCATAGCCGAAGTTTCGATCAGAAGTTGAAATTCTATCCTAGGAATAATGCGCAATCGAACCTGACTGTCAACCGAGCAGGCCCTTAGTGTGTAGTGGACCCCATTTCTTGGACAAAAAAGCACCCCTTCCTTAGATGGTGGGCGGCATTGAAAATGATAAAGGAGAGTCAATGCCTCAAATACGCAAGAGTCACCCACCCAGCCTGAAGGCCAAGGTGGCCGTCGAGGC
>JANYCV010000174.1 GCA_025360145.1 Acidobacteriaceae bacterium | reverse complement strand
CTTCAGCTCCTTTCGCGGATCTTTGTCCTGCGTCGGGAATCCGTAAGGCGGGTCGGTGAAGTACAGCGCGCCATCGGACTTATAAACCGCATCGTTCGGGCTGTTCAGCTTCTTGCCTTGATATTCGGACGCCAACACCGTCACCGTACCGTTTTTCTCCAGCCGCGTCACCCGGCGGTTCCCGTGTTCGCAAATAACCAGCCGGCCCTCTTTATCCATCGTGATGCCGTTAGAGCCGATAAACGCCCCCGCCGGCGCGCCCGCCCCATCGAAACCGCTCGGCTTGCGAAATATGGAAGCCGTTCCATCCGGCGTCCATTTGAAAATCGTATTCTCGGGAACATCGCTGTGCAGCAGGAACCCATCACGCATGTAGATCGGACCTTCCGTGAACGTCCGCCCGCCTTCAATCTTCTCGATCTTGGCCCCTACCGGCACCAGCGCATCCAGCCCCGGATCGGCGCGCACAACGCTCCCAACCACCGGGAAGGAGACTTCCTTCTTCTCTTCTTTCTTTTCCTCAGGCTTCGGCTGGCTGCAAGCGAAGCTGAACATCAATCCAAAAATACAAGCGGGATACAAGACGCTGCGTGGAGTTTTCATTGTCTGAAATTGTATAACTAACTGCCCGGATTTGCAGCAAGTGATAATTGTACGACGGCAAAACGTGCCACACCCGTCAGATGAGCCACCAGCCGGGTCGTAGTCGGCTAGATTAAGATCGCCGCCAGCCGCTTCCTGGAATTTGCAGTCAATCAGACCCTTGGAGGCAGGCAGGAACAGGTAGAGGTAGAGGTGGAGGTGGAGGTGGAGGTGGAGGTGCCGCTCTCAACCCAAAACGTTCAAGGTCGACTGCTGCAGATCGTCCACGGTCTGAGCAATCTTCACTCCGACCTCAGTGGCGTTCTTTGCCTGCAACAGCGCTATCATCTCCGCGCTGAGATCCACTATATCTCCCTCCCCGCTGACGTCCACAGGCCGCGCCAGCCGGGAAGCCGCCTGATCCACCGAGGCGGAAGCCCGCTGAATAATTTCGAGTGCGGATCCAAGTGCCGACATAGAATGCTTATCGGCGAATGGCGGGGATTCTAGAGGACTATTTCCCGGTAGCGGGTCAGTCTGGTATGATTTTGCGGTGAATCGGTTCTTGCTCGGAATCCTGCTAGGGCTCGCTGCCGGGGTCGTTGATGTCCTGCTCATGCTCCCGATGAAGTTTCCCGACAAGACCACGGCTTTGACGGGCGCGTTCTTTAGCCGGTTCGCCATCGGATTTCTCGCTGCCAATGTAACGCTGCCAATGCATCCGGCCTTAGCAGGTGCGCTTGTCGGTCTCCTGGTCAGTATCCCAGATGCGGTTATCACCAAGGCATACGGGCCGATCATTGTCACCGGCCTGATTTTTGGCGCCCTCGCTGGCTGGGCCGGACGTACTTGGGCAGCATAATCTCAAACTGACCCAATACCTATTTCCCCGCCTCATCCTCCCGCATCTGCGAAAACTCCTGCCTCAGCTCGTCAATCACTTCGTCCGGCGATTCTTCCAGCGCCACCATTCCCGTCCGCGCCTCAGTCACCGCCCGTATCAGCTCATCCAGCTTCAAATGCATCGCCCGCGCATCCCGGTTCTGCGTCGCCTGAATCAGGAACACCATCAGAAACGTGATGATCGTGGTCCCGGTGTTAATCACCAGTTGCCACGTGTCCGAGAAATGAAACAACGGTCCGGTCAGTGCCCAAACCAGTACAATCAGCACTCCCAGCAGGAACGCCCCGGGACTTCCCATCTTGTCCGCCGTGGCGTTGGAGAACTTTCGAAACCGATCCCGCATCGCATCACCCCGCAAGGTAGATGCGAACGAAGCCTAAAAATGATCGCGAAGATCCGAAAACTGTTCCACAATCAGCAGCCTGCCCACGCCAGTATCCAGTTCCGCCTTCTCCAGGTGCCAGGTTCGTTCATGCGGCACATAAACCGCGTTCAACCCCGCAGCCAACGCCGGATTCACGTCCGACTTCGGTGAATTCCCAATCATCCACGTCAGCCGCGGGTCCATCTCCCGCTCCCGCACCAGCGCCCCATAGGAACCCGCATCTTTCTCTTTCACAATCGCCGTGTGCCCGAAGTAAATGCCTAGCTCGGACCGGTCGATCTTCAGCTTCTGTTCCTCTGGATGCCCCTTGGTGAACAGCGTCAAATCGTGCCGCGAAGCCAGGTACTCCAGCGTCGATGCCACCCCGTCAATCAACTCCAGCGGATGCTGAATAATCCGCTCGGCAAACGCCATGATCGTAGGCAGATCCTCCGGCGTCACCTCGCGCTCCACCAGCCGCTCGTAACACAGACCCAGATTCCGCGCAAAATTCTTAGACCCGTAGCCGTGCGTCTTGTTGTTCACCAGCTCAATCTCATCCAGAACCGTCCGCACCTCTTCCGGCCCCAGCGTCGAATGGTCCAGGAAGTCGATGAAGTCGTCGAACGCCCGCTCGAAGTAAATGTTGTTTTCCCAAAGCGTATCGTCGGCATCGACGATCAAGTGCTGTCTCACGGATTCCCCGGCTTCAGTTTGCTATGTCCGTTCCGCGGCCCCACTTCCCGCATATGCGAGACATGCTTCTGGCGCAAGGCATACTCCGGCAGAAATCCGGCAAGCTGCCGGATCCTTTCAGCCTCGGAACGCGTAGCCAGCAGCAGTTGTTTGAAATTCAGATCTTCCACCAACTGCGCCAACTGAAAACTTAAGTGCGGATCGCCCAGCTTCGGCTCGCCGAAAACGTGCCCCCCGCTTAGCGCCTGTAGCTCGGTGAACCCTTCCAGCGCCCGGATCTGCATCTCCCTCTCAGCCGGGACCGCATCGTCATCGTCGAAAAACTGCACCGCCCCCCGCAGGAAAGCCCGTTCGTCGTTCAACCGCATGATCTCGAACCGCCGCCGCCCCAGCGCCAGCACGTCCATCCGTCCGTCCGGGTATTCCGTCAGAACCTTCTCCACCGTAGCCGAGCATCCCGTATTCACAATACCCTTCTCGCCCGCCTGCACCACGCCAAACTCAGACTTGGTCCGGATCACTTCGGCAAACATCTCCTTATACCGGTCTTCAAAAATGTGCAACGGCAAAGGCGTCCTCGGCAAGAGCACCATTTGCAACGGGAATAACGGCAACAGCGAGTCTTGCATGTTACTATTATGTCGTTTCACTAGAGATCCGGCAATTTCCTTTCGATGCAAATCGACAACAAAGTGGTGGTCATCACAGGTGCGTCCGAAGGCATTGGAGCCGCTTGCGCCTCCGCCTTTGCCAGCCGCGGCGCACTTCTCTCGCTAACCGCGCGTTCTCAACACCGCCTTGAAGAGGTGGGCGGCAAAGACGCTCTGGTAACCCCCGGAGACCTGCGCGAGGAATCTACCCGCGCCGCGCTCGTCGAACGAACGTTAGCCCGCTACGGTCGCATTGATATCCTGATAAACAACGCTGGAGTAGGCCTCTATCAGCCCGCCCATGGCGCCGATCTAGCCTCTGTCCGAGCCATGTTCGAACTCAACATCTTCGCTCCGCTCGACCTCATTCAGAAGGTGGTCCCGCACATGAAGAAATCCGGCTCCGGCGCCATCGTTAACGTAAGTTCCATTGGCGGAAAGATCACCCTGCCCTGGTTCACCCTCTACTCCGCCACCAAATACGCGCTGGGTTCTATCACCGACGGTCTTCGCATGGAACTCCGCCGGGAAGGCATTCACGCCATGACCGTCTGCCCCGGCTATGTCAAAACCGGCTTCCAGCGGCACGTGCTTGCCGGCCGTCCGCCGGATCTCTCGGGCTTGGGCCGCAAGTGGGCCATCTCTCCCCGGCAGTGCGCCGAAGATATCGCCCGCGGCCTGGAACGCAACGCCCGCACCGTGGTGTCCCCGAAATCCGGGTGGCTCCTCATCGCCCTGGGCCGCATGTTCCCGGCAACCTTCGACAGCCGTCTGGAAAAAATATATTGGGAGCAGCAAGCGAACCGATGATCCTCAAGCTCAAGCGAACGCCTGGCATCTACCTCATCGGTTTTATGGGCTCCGGCAAATCCACCGTGGGCCGCATGCTGGCAGACCAGATCGGGTGGCGCTTTACAGACATCGACGACGATGTGGAAGCCGCCGCCCAGACCTCCATCACCGAACTGTTCACCCAACGCGGTGAGGAAGAGTTCCGCCGCTTTGAGATTGAAGCTATCCGCCAGTGCGTCCGCCGCATCCAGTCCGGCCACCCCATGGTTATCGCCCTGGGCGGCGGGGCATTCACGCAACAGGCCACCATTGATCTGCTCGAAAACAACGGCGTAACCATCTGGCTCGACGCCGATTTCCCGATCGTGAAAAAGCGCGTCAGCCTGGCCAGCCACCGTCCCCTCGCGCGCAACGCCGAACGCTTCGCCGAACTGTTCCAACAGCGGCGCGAAAATTACGCCAAGGCCGAATACCGCGTCATCATCACCGAGGACGATTCGCGCTCAGCCCTCCAGGAAATTCTCCGCCTCCCCATCTTCGAGTGACGAAAACCGAGTGACGAAAACCCGAATTATGAAATCTCCTCCACGCAAACCGGCGCTCGCCATTCTGAAGGCAGCGTTAAAAGCCGCCGGCCCAGTCGAAGCCGTTTTGCGTCACGTCTCCGTTCGAAATGGAATTCTGCGCGTAGGCAACCAGCGCTACAAGCTCGCCTCTTTTGAGAACATCTATGTGCTGGGTGCGGGTAAGGCCAGCGCGTCCATGGCAGTGGCCGTAGAGCGCCTGCTCGGTAAGCAGATCACCGAAGGGTTCATCAATGTAAAGTACGGTCATCTCGCGAAGCTCCGCCGCATTCAACTCAACGAATGCGGCCACCCCGTGCCGGACGAAAACGGAGTGCGCGGCGCGCAGGAGATTGGCCGCATCGCAGCCAAAGCCACCAGGAACGATCTCGTGCTCTTTCTGGTATCGGGCGGTGCGTCCGCGCTCCTTCCATTCCCGGCGCAGCCCATCACGCTGGCCGAAAAGCAGGCGGTCACCGGCCTGCTGCTGCGCTCTGGCGCGAATATTAACGAGATGAACGCCGTCCGCAAGCACATCTCCAGCCTGAAAGGCGGACAGCTCGCGGCTCTGGCAAACCCGGCCACCGTAGTCTCGCTGATCCTGTCGGATGTCATCGGCGACAAGCTGGACGTGATCGGCTCCGGCCCCACCGCGCCCGATTCCTCCACCTTTTTCGATGCTCAAGCAATCCTCGAAAAATACGCCCTCACCGATCAGATCCCGGCCTCCATCCGTCAAAGGATCGAAGAAGGAATCCGCGGTATCATCCCGGAAACCCCGAAGCGGGTAACGCGAACACAGAACATTGTAGTAGGCAGTAATCAACGGGCGCTCGACGCCGCCGCCACCGAAGCGAAACGGCTCGGCTACCGGCCCATGATCCTCTCCAGCTTCATTGAAGGCGAGACCCGTGAAATCGCCCGCATGCACGCCGCCATTGCCAGGGAGATTGTTACGTTCGGCCGTCCGTCCAAAGCCCCAACCTGCCTCATCTCCGGAGGCGAAACCACGGTGGCGATCAAAGGCCAAGGGAAAGGCGGCCGCAATCAAGAGTTCGCGCTCGCCGCCGCAATCGACATCCAGGATCTCCCCGGCGTCTGTATCCTAAGCGCCGGCACCGACGGCACCGACGGCCCCACCGACGCAGCCGGAGCCCTCTGCGACAACACCACCATAGCCCGCGCAATCAAGCACGGGCTTGACGCGAACGATTTCCTCAACCGCAACGACTCCTACCATTTCTTTGAACCACTAGGCGACCTGATCAAGACCGGCCCCACCGGAACCAATGTAATGGATGTGCGGCTAATCGTGATCGCCCGTTAGCGCGATGCGCTAGACAGGCAAACCCTTAAATAAGAAACTGTTTATTTATCATCAACATCGCCAGCTACATTCTGAACCGTTGCCCTTAAATGAACCTAAGCCCAAAACGGAGTATATCGAGCGTACTTCCGCGAGTTTCCAGTTTTCTCGTCCAGCTTAATTAAGCCCATTTGGTCGAGCACGTAACCTGTCTCACCAACCGCATCCCGTGAACCAACTCCGCCTTCACCCGGCTCTGGAACGGCGAATTCCACGTCACCCCAGCCGACGGCGATCAACTCGACGCCTAGCTCGAAATCCTCCACAAAAGTGAAAACGCCGCGCTCACATTTCTTTCCGCCCCCTTCGCTCCCGAGATCCCAATGTCGATTCCTTAACAAAGGCCAGCGCCTTCGCCTGGGCCTAGCCCCGTCCATGCCCGCCCGAGGGCTGAGCTTCTCAACTCGCGTTGACAGCGGCAATCGCATTGACATATAACAAGCAAAGCCGGATTGTGATTTGTAGTTTCCTGTCGGGAGACCGCTATTCAGTTTTTCGCCCCAAGCTGTCTGTCTTGTAAACGCCGCCATCTTTTGAGAGGTGAATCATGAATCTCACGTTTAGATTCCGCAATGCCCTGCTTGCACTTGCCGTCGTCCTTCCCGCCATGGTTGGAACGGCTCTTGCCCAGGAGACCAGAGCTACTTTGAGCGGTACCGTCATGGACCAATCCGGTGCGCCTCTGGCAGGCGTCAAAATTCAGCTAACGAACACGGAGACAGCCAGCGTTGCCAACTCCGATACCAATGCGCAGGGTCAGTATCGCTTTCTGTTTGTGAACCCAGGCAATTATCGTCTTGCTGCCGCAATAGCAGGTTTCCGGAACACGGTTCGCGACAGCATTCAATTGTCGACAAATCAAGCCGCGACGCTTGATCTGTCGCTGCAGCTTGGCAGCCAGTCCGAGACGATCACGGTAAGCGAGGAAATGCCGTTGCTCGATGCGGAGAAGGCCGATCGCGGTGCGGTGGTTGAAACCAAAGCCTTGGCTGAACTCCCGATGGTCACCCGTACGCCGATCCTTCTCGCTACCCTCGCGCCAGGCGTTACGCCGACGAATCCCCGCTACGATCTGACGCCTTTCTCCAATTCCGGACTCACCACCTGGTCCATCAATGGCAGTACTTCGTTGAGTACCGAGTTTCTCCTTGACGGCGCCCCGAACACCATGGTCTATGAGGCGAAGCCGAGCGTGGCGTACATTCCCCCGGTTGACGCTGTGCAGGAACTGAAAGTAATCGCCGGCGCCTATGATGCGCAATACGGCCACAACGGCGGCGGTGTAATCAACATGAACACCAAGAGCGGAACGAACCAGATTCATGGCTCGGTCTATGAGTTCCTCAAGCGTCCGGGCCTGAACGCCAATTCGTTCTCGAACAACGTAAAAGGGTTACCTGTCGATAACAATACCCTCGACGAGTATGGGTTCAGCTTCGGTGGCCCGGTTCGGATACCAAAGGTCTATAACGGCAAGGACCGGACTTTCTTCTTCACCTCGTGGGAAGGCTACAAGCAGAATTCCATTTTTCCGCAAAATGACACGTCGTCGGTACCGTCGTTAGAACAGCGGGCAGGCGATTTCTCACGGACGTTCAACGCGGCGGGCCAGTTGAACTCGATCTACGATCCCACCACCGGCCGCCTGGTTGGCAACAACTGGGTCAGAGATGTTTTCCCCGGTAATAAAATCCCGGCGAATCGCTTCGACCCGGTGGGACAGAAAATCCTGGGCCTCTACCCGGTTCCAAACACGGTTACCGCTGGTTCGGTGCCATGGCAGAACAATTTCTTCCTCAAAGACAACACCACCTGGTACGACTTTCACAACTTTGTGGGCTGGGTGGATCACAATGTCAGTGAACGGCAGCGCTTCTACGGACGCTATGTCTGGAACAATCAGGCTCTCCATCAGAATTCAAACGGACTCCCCGGCTTTGCAGCGAATTTGCGCGAAGGACTCAAGACCAACCACGGATTTCTTCTCGATTCGCTCACCATCCTGAGCCCCACCACGACACTGGATATCCGCGCGTCCTTCCTGCGCTGGGTGCAAGACTATAAACCCACTACTTGGGGCGACTACAACGCCACCGAGATCGGTCTCCCAAAGTCCCTGGTCAACCAGTTTCCAGAGCCCAACCATTTCCCTAGCATCGCTCTTAACAGCTATAAGACTCTCGGCCCTTCAAACAACAACATCTGGCTGGCCGCGACCACCGCCTATGCGATCGCCCCCACCATCAGCACCATCCACGGGCGCCACGCGCTTAGAACGGGACTCGATGTGCGCCAGTCGCGTTTTGCGAACTATCAACCCGTCGGTACGGGTGGAAACTTCGCCTTCGACCGTGCCTACACGCGAAGCAACTATCTCCAGCAGGATGCCCTTAGCGGCAACGCCGCGGCGTCCGCCCTTCTGGGGCTGGCCGCCTCAGGGGAAATCATCTCTGTCGCCAGTCCCTACTATCAGTGGATGTACGTTGCCCCGTGGGTGCAGGATGACATCAAACTCACCCGCCATCTGACGCTCAACTTCGGCCTGCGTTGGGACATCAATGTACCCCTGACGGAAAAGTACAACAGCCTGAACAGCAACTTCTTCCCGGGTCAGGTGAATCCCATCTCATCCAGGATCGATCAATCCAAGTTCCCCGGCTATAAGGTAAATGGCGGCATCGGCTTTGTTAACCAGAACGGGCTTTCGAGATCGCCCTTTAAGACGGACTGGAATAATTTCCAGCCGCGCTTAGGCGCCGCGTTTCAGCTCAATCCAACCACCGTTTTGCGCGGCGGCTGGGGCATGTCGTATATAAACACTGTTTCCACTGGAGCGAATTTCGGCTTCAGCCAGTCGACTCCCTTCGTCTCGACAACGGATGCCGGACGCACTGCGGCCGGAATTGTTTCCAATCCGTTCCCGGCCGGCATTCTTTCGCCTTCCGGATCGAGCTTAGGCTTGCAGACGCTGCTCGGCCAAAACCTGACCTATTCCGACCCTTCCGGGATCACCGGATACGTACACAGCTATTCGTTCGGAATTCAGAAACAGTTGCCCTGGAATTTCAACGTCGATGCTTCCTATGTCGGCTCGCGCACCAACGGCATTCTAGCCACGCGCGGCTTCAACGAACTCTCGAAACAAGATCTCGCGCTGGGCGATGTGACGCAGGGCGGCAATCCGAATTACCTGAATCAGCGCGTTCCGAATCCGTTTGAAAACCTGTTGCCAGGCACCAGCTACAACACGGCCACTGTGCCCAGACAGCAACTCCTGCGGCCGTTCCCGGAATTTGGGTCCGTCACCGTGCAGGATCTGCCAACCGGTAAGTTCTGGTACAACTCGCTTCAAATCGCTGCGCAACGCCGCTACTCGCGCGGATTTCTCTTGATCGCTGCCTACACGCTTTCGAAAAATTTTCAGGCGGTCAACTATTTGAACGCGCAAGATAGCCAACCCGGCCGCAGCCTTGTTCCGTGGGACCGGCCGCAGCGCCTTGTGCTCGCTGCCGTGTACGAACTGCCGTTCGGCCGTGGACGGACGTTTCTAAATGGCGGCAATGGCGTTGTCGATCGCTTCATCGGCGGCTGGCAACTAGCTTTGAATACAACTTTTCAATCCGGCGCGCCCATGACTGTTCCGTCGAACGTATTCTTGCTGAGCGATCCGCGCCTGGAGAACCCAACATATGATCGAGTGTTCAAGACCGGCCTGATTGACGCCGACGGAATCACCGTCCGCAATGTGAAACCCGGCGAGCAGCCTGTTTTCCAAATCCAGCCCGCTTTCTCGTTACGTACCGCTTCCCAATATTTCGGAAACCTGCGCACGTTCTGGGGACGGGAGTACAACGTCACGTTGGCCAAGAATACGGTGATTAAAGAGCGCTTGACGATTCAATTCCGAGCCGAGGCGTTCAATCTGCTCAATCACCCGATCTTCGGTAACGATCCCAATCTGGACGCGACTTCGGCCAACTTCGGCAATATCCTCCCGAACAACGGGCAAACCAATGCTCCAAGGACGATCCAGCTTGGAATTCGCGCCAGCTTCTAGTTAGAGAGAACGGATTCGCATGGCAATCGGCCGCAAGCAATTCCTCGCGATACCTGGAATCGGAGTGCCGCATCGCTCTTCGGCGCCACTCCGGACGTTGCCCAGTGACATCAAATCCTACGCGATCCCGTGGAAATGAATGTGGGACTATGGGCGGACTATTGGGCCAGATGGGCGCTGAATCGAACATTCCGTTCCATGTTACGAATGGGGTGATCGAATTTACCATTCCGAAAGTATTAGATTAGGAGGTTGCCGCGATGTACTCGGCGTAACGAACAATGAGCTTACTTTCAAGAAGAAGTCTAATCGCGGCATTGGCCGCCGCACCTCTAGCGCCGGGCTTTGCCGCCGCGGCCGAAGTCAGGAAGCAGATCAAGATCACGGGAATTGAAACGGATCTGCTACAGTTGCCGCCCGCTGCGTTTACCGGTGACGCCATTCATAATTTTGGCTCAACATCGGGCGGCGTGGTCCTGCGCATTCTCACCGATGCAGGAATCACCGGCTGGGGCTACACCAATTTCGCGGCTATCGCAGGCGCGCCGCGGGTTGTCCAGACGATTCTCGAGCATGAAATCAAGCCGATCCTCATTGGTCAGGATCCCGCGTTTCCGAAGAGAATCCGTTCCGATTTATGGAAGGCTCTCGAGTATCAAGGCATGCAGGGTATCACCCAATTCGCCCTGTCGGTAGTAGATATCGCCATCTGGGATATCCTCGGCAAAGCGGCCGGTATGCCCGTTTACAAAATGCTCGGGGCTATGCGCGATCGCATGCCTGCCTATGCCATGTGCGGCTGGTATCGCGAGAATGACCAGGATCATTCGCAATACAAAAAAACCATCAGCGAGACTCTCGAACTTGGCTATCGCGCCTTCAAGGTGAAAGTCGGGCGCTATTCCTTGGAAGACGATGCGGCGCGGATCGAAGTCGGCCGCAAGACAGCCGGCAAGGATATCCGGATCATGGTCGACGCCAATCAGGCCTACAGCCGCGTGGAAGCCATTCGGCGCGGACGTGTCTATCAGGAGCTCGGATGCTTCTGGTATGAAGAACCCCTGCCGCCTTGGGATCACGAAGGCTATGCCGAACTCACGCAGGCCCTCGACATGCGGATCGCCACTGGCGAGAATCATTACAACAAACATCACTTCACCGATTTGTTGATGAAAAAAGGTGCCGATGTGGTGCAGCCGGACAATCGCCGCGCGGGCGGTCCCACGGAATGGATGGAGATCGGCGCAATCTCCGATGCCTTTGGTGTCGAACTCGCCAGCCACGGCGGCGGTCCCGTGAACATGAACATACTTTGTGCAATCCCCAACGCCATCTACATGGAAACGGGCGGAAAACAGGATATGAAGGATGGCGAGGTGCTGGCGCCCCAGGCGCCTGGGATGAGCAGCGAAGTAACTCGAGAGTTCATCAATAAACACAAGGTCAGCTAGACCGCGGCGGTGTGGCGGGAAATCGCATTGATCGCCGGTGAACTCACCGGTGCGTGCTCGACACAGGTAATTACTACGGCAGTAGCCCAGGTAGGGCGGGCCCCCTGGCCGGCGCGGGACGCCCTCGTCCCGCTGCTGGAAGCGAGGCCAATGCGCCAGCCACACGAAACGCTGCCAGACCATACCCACTGGAGTCAAGCACATACCCGGTTAGCGGAATATCCTTGATTGAAGTCTCTATCCAGCATATACTTCTCGGAAAGGCGGAAGGGTGTAAACTATGCGTACTATTCTCTGTGCTCTAGGGCTGAGCGTCCTAATCTCCTCTGTGTCAGTGCTGGCACAAGAAACTACCGGATCTATGGTCGGGGTTATTAAAGACTCCTCCGGCTCTGTGATTGCCGGGGCGGAAGTGACCGCTGTCCGTCAGGACACGGGAACCGAAATCCGAACCGAAAGCGATGCCGAAGGCAATTTCCAGTTTGCGTTGATGCGCGCCGGGACCTACCGCCTGCTGATCGCGCAGCCTGGCTTTCAGCGGCTGCAGCGCAACGATATTGTCGTCAATACAACGGAACGGATCAGACTCGATTTGATTCTCTCGGTCGGAGCCGTTACAGAAACGATCTCCGTCACTGCCGAAACGCCACTTTTACAGACCGAGAAGGCAACTATCGGTCAGGTGGTGGAACAGCGGACCATCCAGTCGATCCCCCTTGCCACCCGCAACTTCACCCAGATCCTGGGCACTTCCGCCGGGGTGATTGGCTCGATTTTCAATGCCGATAACCCAGGCACGGGAAGCGACAGCGTCAGCGTCAACGGCGCTCGGCGGGGATCGAATAATATCCTCGTGGACGGCGTCCCCACAAGCAACCCGTTGAATAATGCGCCCGACGGAGACGGCACCCCCAGCATCGAGTTCCTCAGCGAATTCAAGGTTCTCACCAGCCTTTACAGCGCAGAGTACGGCCGCAACCTGGGTTCGGTGATCAACGTCACCACCCGTTCCGGATCGAATACCCTGCACGGCGGAGTATACGAATTCCTCCGCAACACGGAATTGAACGCCCGCCCGTTCTTCAGCCCGGTTCGCGGAAAGAACAACCAGAACCAGTTCGGCGGCAATGCGGCCGGCCGCGTATTCCGCGATCGGACTTTCTTTTTTGGCGGCTGGGAAAGCTCGCGGCAATTGAACGCGAATTCAAGCAGCGCGTCCATCATCCGCATCGTGCCCACGCTTAACCAGCGGATCGGGAATTTCGGCTCAAAACGGATTACCGACCCCTCTACTGGCCAGCCGTTTCCCGAAAATATCATTCCAGCTTCCCGAATCAACGGCGTTTCAAAAAACATTCAGGATCAGTTCGTCCCCACGCCGAATTTCGCGTCCGGCGCCAACAACTTCTTTGCCGCCAGCGCTATTGCAACGAATATCGACCAGTACACTTTCCGGATCGATCACAAGTTCGGCACAAAGGACACTATCTTCGGGCGCTGGTTTGAAAGCTGGCAAAAGGATAATTCTCCTTTTGGCGCCGGCCTGCCCGGCTTCGGCCAGAAAGCCAATCGCCAAAAACACTCGGGCCAGGTGACCCACACGCACGTGTTCTCTCCCTCAGTGATTCTGGAAGGCCGCTTCGGTTTCGACAATACCGACCAGTTCATCAGTTTCCAAAACAAGGTCGACCCGGCTTCACTGGGATTGAAACCTATTAGCGGAGTTACACTGATCGACGGACTTCCGCGCGTCGATATTCCCAATTATGTGGCATTCGGTAACACCAATAACTGGACCGATCTGATCAAACGCTACACCGCAGGGGCGACCTTCACCTGGATAAAGTCCAAGCACAACATCCGCTTCGGCGTGGAAGATCAGATATCGCTACTGAATCCGCAGAACGCACAGGAATCGCGCGGGTCCTGGCTCTACGATGGAGGGGCCAGCGGCGATGAATACGCCGATTTCCTGCTCAGCCAGCCGCGCCGGAAAACCTTTGCGGCCGGCCCCGGTCAAATGCACATGCGCGAATCCACGTGGGGGCTTTTCATCAACGACGACTGGAAGGTTACCCCAAACCTCACCATCAACGCAGGCGTCCGCTATGAAGCGCACATGCAACCTTACGGAACGGACCTCGATTTCGTCAGCTTTCTGCCCGAGCGCTACCGGGGCGTCGGTTCTTTTAAGGATTCGGGGCTCATCCAGGCCAATCACGACGGCATTTCGCCCACAACCATCCAGGGCGACTGGAACAATTTTGCGCCTCGCCTCGGCCTCGCGTGGCGGGTCCGAAACGATTGGGTTATCCGCGCCGGCGCAGGCCTGTTTTTCGATCAACGCAGCGGCCAGACCGCACAGGGCTTTTTCTCCAACCCGCCCGTATTCACGCGAGTGACGCAAGACTGCAAGGTGGCCGGCAGCGGATGCTCGCTCAGCCAGCCCGATAACTGGGCTTTCGTCGACCCCGGCTATGACGCCACAAAGATTCCCTTTCCCACCAAGACGACCGACGCATTGGTGATCACGGCCATCGAGCCGAACACCAAGACCGACAACGCCTGGCAGTACAATTTCAGCGTCCAGAAACAACTTCCGTATAACGTCCTGCTTGAAACAGCCTATATCGGCACCAAGGGCACACACCTCATTGCCCGCCGCAATCTCAATCCTCTGATCCCGCAGTCCGGCGGCGGGCTGCTGCGGCAGTTCCCCGGTTTCGGCGATATTACCGCTACCGGCCAAGGCGGCAGTTCCACTTATCATTCTTTCCAGTTCACGTTCCGCAAACGTCTTGGCACGGCCAACATGCAAGCCTCTTACACTTTCGGAAAGACTCTAGGCAATGGTGACGATGGCTCGCGGTTCCAGACAAGCATCTTCCGGACTCCCTGGAATGATTTCAGCCGCGCGAAAGGCCCGGCAAATTTCGACCGCACGCAACGGCTCGCTGTGACCTTCGTGCAGGATCTGCCCAACAAGTTTCACTCAATGGCAGGTAAGTTCCTGTTCAACAACTGGTCCGCAAACGGGTTCTTCGTTATTCAGACGGGAAACCCTCTCACGGTCATCAATCGCAACAGCGGCATCGATCTTGGCGGCATCGCGACCGATGTTGCCGGCGCGTTCAATTCCGACGTAGTCGCCGGATCCGCGCTCACGTATGCCAGCGGCTCTCTTCGCGACAACCTTCAAAACTATATCAACAAGGCGGCATGGACTCTGGCTCCGCGCGACCGCTACGGCAATTCGGGCCGCGGTATCTTTCGCGGACCAGGCCAGAGTAACGTGGATTTTTCCATGTTCAAGGATTTCAAATTCCGCGAACGTTTGGTGACGCAGTTCCGCACGGAATTCTTTAATATCTTCAACCATGCCAATTTCGCCAATCCGCAGACCAGCCTCGATTCCGCGGCTTTCGGCCAGATCAGTTCAACGTCGGTTAATGCGCGGTTGATCCAGTTCGCCCTGAAAGTAAGCTTCTAAAGTGCGCTGTCTTTTGCTGGTTTTGCTGGCTGTACTACCCGTTCCCGCGCAGCAGGGGATGGGTGGTACGGCCAAAGCAGTTCCCCGCAGTTCCCCTAAAACAAACTCCGCTGTTCCCCCGCCCAAGATTGACATGCGGGACGTCGCGTCCACTTTCGGAATCACTGCCCCCAATTTCTACGGCGGCGCGCTCACCAAGAAGCACATTCTTGAGATGACCGGGAACGGCGTTGCCCTGTTCGACTATAACAACGACGGAAAAATTGACGTTCTGCTGGTGAACGGCGCGCGGTTGGACGGCACGTCGCGTCCGAGCGTGCTCTACAAAAATGGCGGCAGCGGCAAATTCAGCGACGTTACGCGCGAAGCCGGGTTGGCGACAAGCGGCTGGTCTGAGGGAGTCTGCGCCGGAGATTTCGATAACGACGGCTTTACCGACCTGCTGATCACAAGGTACGGAGAAAACCAACTGCTGCACAACGAAAAGGGCCACTTTCGCGCGATACCCTTTCCGGCAACCCCAAATACTTTCAACACGGGCTGCACATTTCTGGATTACGACCGCGACGGCCGGCTCGACCTGTTTGTCTCCAGCTACGTCTCGTTCCCACCGGCTCAGATCCGTCGAATTACCGCAAACCCAGCCTGCAACTGGCTCGGACTGCAAGTGTTCTGCGGACCTCGCGGTTTTAAAACCGGTGGCGGCCGTCTGTTTCACAATGAAGGCGGCGGCCGTTTCCGCGATGTGTCAACATCCGCCGGTATCACGCTCGCCGGCACGCACTATGGTCTGAGTGTGACTTCCGCGGACTTCGACGACGATGGCTGGCCCGATATCTACGTTGCCTGCGATTCCACTCCCAGCATTCTTTATCGCAATAAACACGACGGGACATTCGAAAATATCGCGGTGCCAGCCGGAGTGGCTTATGGCGACAACGGGGAAGAACAGGGCGGGATGGGAGTGGCTGTGGCCGATTACGATAACGACGGAAAGGTGGACATTCTTCGCACCAACTTCATAGATGAAACGGCAACCACGATTTACCGTAATTTGGGCGAACTCTTCTTTTCCAATCAGACCGTCAACGCCGGGCACGGAGTGAACACGCGATACGTTGCCTGGGGAGTGCAGTTTGTCGATATCGACCAGGATGGATTCAAGGACGTGGTCGTTGCAAATGGCCATATCTATCCGGAACTCGCAAAGGCGCACGCCGCGGACGCGTACGAAATGCCGAGACTGTTGTACTGGAACCTGGGTAACGGAGCGTTCCGGGATGTGAGCAAGCTGGCCGGCGCGGGTATTTCGGCGGCTCACTGCTCCCGCGGCCTGGCTGTCGCGGACCTTGACAGCGATGGGAATCCGGAGATTGTGATAGTCAACTCCAACGCACCGCCGACCGTCCTCAAAAACTTTGGCCATAAGGGAAATTCGATTCTCGTCAAGTTGACGGGCGTCCAGTCGAACAGCAGCGCGATCGGCGCCAAGGTCATCGTGTCAATTGGCAGCTCCAAACAGACGTCGATAGTGACCAGCGGATCAAGCTATCTGTCGCAATCCGACTTCCGCCAGCACTTCGGACTGGGCAGCGCGACCAAGGTTGATCGCATCGAAATTGTCTGGCCCAGCGGCGCAAGGGAATCGATTTCGGATGTCGCGGCCAATCAGGAAATTCAGGTGCGCGAGGGCCTGGGCATTACCGCGCAGGCCGCTTACGCTCACTGAGTCCCCACCGGCAGGCGCTGGTTTTCCGCGGCTCGCCGGCGCTCTTCGGTGGCGGCTCCTGCCCTCAACCGATCATGCTGCAGCCGGTGTTCCCGCGCCTTCTCCCGATCTCCCGCTTCGAGGTAAAGCTCCGCAAGCGCGAAGTGCGCGCCTTCGTGATTCGGATTAAGCCGGAGTGTTTCCTTCAATGCCTGGATGGCCTGTAAACTGTCACCCTGGCCGCGAAGCAATCGATGCAACTCAAAGTACGCCGGCCAAAAACTGGATTCCAAGCCAATCGCCTCCCGCACAAGCGATTGTTTCTCCTCGGGAGATCTGGAAGCAAGCGCCAGCAGAAAGGGACCAAGCGGACTCGCGGGCCGCTGCTCCCTGAATCGACGCAGCCGTTGCGTCAGTTGCGGCAGTCGATCGCCTGCATCTTCGATTAAAGTCTCAACAGACGCATGGACCACCTCGTCCGCGGGCGCGGCATCCATTGCGGCCAGGAATGCGTCAAGAGCTTCCTCTTTCCGGCCAAGTCCGTACAGAGCCAAGCCGCGCAGCCGCAATAGTTCAGCGTCGGTTGTAAAACGGTTTAAGGCGGCAGTAGCGACAGCAAGCGCGGAGTCCGCGTTCCGGTGCTCGATTAGAAGATTTGTCAAACGGACATAGAGACTGCGGTCTTCGGGCGCCAACCGGATGGCGGACCGCAACGACTGCACCTCGCCAGTGTTGTCTCCGATCCTTTCCTGCAAGACAGCGAGAGCTTTCCAGCCCGCCGCGGATTTCCCCGCCAGCGACTGAGCCCGCTTCGCACTCCGGGCGGCTTCAGCGTGGTTGCCCTGCCGCAGACGAACGTCTCCCAGGGCGAGCCATGCGAATACGGACGCCGGGTCCAGTGTTGTTGCCCTGCCGAGTTCATCCGCTGCCTCGTCCAGCTTTTTCTCTTTAAGCAGCACAAGACCCAAACGGGTGCGCAGATCACCGTCATTCGGGGCTTGAACGGTCAACGCCCGCAGCGCCGTTTCTGCTTCCGCCAGCCGTCCTTCCGACGCCATCCGCAATGCGTCGTCGATCGACAGATCCTGTGCGAACACGGTTCCCGCAAGAAACAAAAGTCCGGCTGTCGTCCGGTTCACATTCCACCCCGGTCCTCATTATTTCACGCCCGAACGTGACACAGTTTCCGCTAGATGCTTGACAACAAAAACGGGGATTGACCTCTCCGCGGAATCATGCTACTCTCCTCAGGAAGTACAAATCCCAGCTCTCCGTGGAACCTATAATGCGCGCAACCCTTCTCCTCATCACCGTGTCCATGGCGTTCGCCGACACCAAACTTCCAGCCCCTGCCAACTTTAAGGTCGATTTCGAAAAGGACGTTCAGCCGATCTTAGCCCAGAAATGCCACTCCTGCCACGGCGAAGAAGCCCAGCAATCCGGTCTTCGTCTGGACAAGCGCCAGAACGCACTCCGCGGTGGCGATTATGGCCCCGTCATCATGCCCGGCAACAGCGCCGAAAGCAAACTCATCCGCCGCCTGGTTAACGGCGACGGCGGCTTGCAAATGCCCCCCACCGGTGCTCTCTCTGACGAAGAGATCGGAGTCCTCCGCGCCTGGATCGACCAGGGCGCCGACTTCCGCATCCAGGTCGAGGAAGACCGTCCCGCCAAGCCCGTCGATCCGAAACTGGCTGCACTCATCGCCGCCGTCCGCTCCGGCGACACCAAAGCCGTCGAAAGGCTTATCGCCACCAGCCCCGAACTCGTCAATGCGCAGGACACCGCGGGCGTCACGCCGCTCCACCACGCCGCCAGCTTCGGCAACCTCGCCACAATGAAGCTGCTCCTCGACCATGGCGCCAATTCAAACGCTGGCAACAAGCGAAAATCCACCCCGCTCTTCTGGGCCCTGCACGATGAGGCCAAGGTCCGGCTGCTCCTCGACCACGGCGCCAACGTCAACGCCAAAAGCATTGATGGCCGCACTCCGCTCTACCAGGCCGCCTCCATGGGGAATGCCGTTCCGGTCCTTCGCCTGCTGCTCGAGAAGGGCGCGAGTCCGGACGCAAAAACTCTGGCGGGAATGACTCCCCTCATCGCCGCCGCCCGAGCCAACTTCGAAGCCATGCGCGTTCTTATTGAGAAGAAAGCCGACGTGAACGCAAAGAATGCAGCGGGCGGAACCGCGCTCATGGCCGCCGCCCAGACCGGCAGGCCCCAAGCCGTTCGGCTGCTCCTTGAAAAGGGCGCCGACCCGAACGCCAGAACCAAGCGCAACGAATCCGCGCTCGCCGACGCAGCCACAGCCGGTAACGAAGAGACGGTGAAGCTTCTGCTCGATAGTGGCGCAAACGTGAACGTCCAGGACATTCGGGGCTACTCTCCGTTGCTGTACGCCGCGGGAGCCGACGCAATGCCTGCCGGCATCGTTAAGCTGCTCCTCGCGAAAGGCGCCGACCAGACTGTCAAAGGTGACGACGAAACCGCCCGCATGCTCGCCTCCAAGCGTGGAGACAGCGAAGTGGCCCGCCTGCTCGGCGTCCCAGCGGAAGAACGAAAACTACTCGGCGTGGCACCGGCTCCGGACGGCAGCGGACGGGAAAGGTCCATCGCGGATGCGGTGAAACCCGCGCTGGCGCTCCTCGAAAAGCAGAGCCATAACTTCATCCGCATCGGCGGCTGCAACTCCTGCCACGCGCAGGATCTGCCTTCGGCCGCGGCCGGCATCGCTCGCGATCGTGGGCTACCTGCCCCCAAACTGATCCCGCAGCTTCCGCAAAGCATGCACACGCTGAATCCGGAACGTATCATGGATCTCGTGGTCGTCGGTGTAACTGGCATGGGTTGGGAAATGTTCGATTCCGCAAACAACGGTGTGCCGAGGGATGAGTACACCGATGCAACCATACGGTACATAAAGGCGATGCAAACGCCCGAAGGCAATTGGCAGGCATTCGAGAGCCGCCGGCCGCCGATGAACACCGGCCTGTATCAGACCGCCGCCCTGGCGATCTATGCGCTGAAGACCTACGGGCCGCCAGCCGAGAAGGCCGACACCGGCAGAGTGATCGCTCGAGCTGCCGCATGGCTCGAAGCCGCCAAACCGGCCACCACCCAAGACCAGGCTTTCCACTTGCTGGGATTGGCTTGGTCGAATTCAAAGTCCGCCTCAGTCGCCGCCGCCGTCAAGACACTGACCGCAACCCAGCGCCCCGATGGCGGCTGGAGCCAGCTACCCACCATGGGCTCGGATGCCTATGCCACGGGTCAAGCGCTTTACGCGCTCAACGCCGCCGGCAAGATGCCAGCCTCCGACCCGGTCTACGCTAGCGGGGTGAAGTTCCTCCTGCGCACCCAGGCCGCCGACGGCTCCTGGCACGTGAAAACACGGTCCATCTGGCTGCAGCCCTACTTTGAAAGTGGATTCCCGTATGGCCACGATCAGTGGATCTCCGCCGCCGGAACAAGCTGGGCCGCCATGGCACTGTCGCTGACGCTCGAACCCCAGCGCATCAGCAAAAACACATCGTCGCATTAGCTCGGTGGCTGATTGAGGGTAGGGTGTCTGGAGCAATCAGCGGAAGGTTCTTGATCCCGTCAGCGTTGTTTACCAACGCCGTTGAACTTCAAACACCCACTTCCACGAAATTGAAACGGACAAAGAGAGGGAATGAAATGCGAAAAATCGTAGCAAAGCTGATGATAGGAGTAGCGATCGCGGCCATCGGAATGTTTGGGGCTGACAATTCCATTGGAACTTGGAAGCGCAATGTCGCCAAAACGAAGTACACGCCTCCAGCCACAAACCCTATCACAAGCCTGACGATGGTGCGGGAAGCATCCGACGGTGGGCTAAAGTCGACCGCTACCGGGCAAACGAAAGACGGTACGGCTATCAATTCCAGTTATACGGCCAAATATGACGGGAAAGAATACCCGGTCACGGGTGCACCGTGGGACACCACCTCAATTAAACAAATCGATGCCAACACGTTGACCGCTGAAAATAAGAAAACTGGTGGAAAATACCACACCACCGGCCGAATCGTAATTTCAAAAGACGGCAAGACCATGACGTTCACCACCAAAGGCACTGACGCCGAAGGCAAGCCGGCCAAAACCAAAATCGTTTACGAAAAGCAGTAGCGAACTGTACTGGGGCATTCCAAATACCGGGACGCCCCACACCAACGAGCGTAGTGTCCACGAATTCGCTGCACAAATCGAATCCTGCGGCTCACCCCAAAATCCGCGTTCATCCGCGTTCATCAGCGGCTAATGATCTTGGCCGCGGTTAACTTGGCCTGTCCATCTTTTTCCAGGAATCGTTCGGGGACCGGGCGAATTTCCTGAGACGCTCGCAGTTCTCGAATGCATTTGAGACTACGGATCCATACTATTTTGCCGCAGGGGCATATGCGATGAATCCCGGTTACTTCAAGTCTGTCAGCCCGGTGATGAAAGCGTCGGAGCGAATAAAGAACGTGGCGGCGTGATGAGCTCGTCGGACTCGTAATCGGCAGAAGTCGCCGATGCCTGTTGTTATATATAATGAAACTCTCTAGAGGAGCGCATATGTGTCTCGTTAAGTCCGTTGGCGAAAAAGGGATTAACCGAAAAGAGGACGTGCGGATTGTGCAGATTCTGCTGAATCTCAACATTGGGTCGCTTATTCCGCTAGCCTTTTTGAAAGAGGACGGCGGGATCGGAAAGGCGACCATCGGTGCGATTGCCCTCTTTCAAACCAGGGTTGTCGGAATAGCCACCCCCACCAAGTTGATCGAGCCTGGCAGCGAAACCTATCAGCGCCTGAAAGCCGGTCTGGATCCAGGATTGACGCAAGGGAAGCTTTTGGCAATCATGCCCGGAGCCACCGTCTCGGCAGTCTCCCGCTACTTCCAGCCGTTGATCGACAACATGGAAGCGAACGGGATTACGACGCCGCTTCGGACAGCTCACTTTCTAGCTCAGCTCGGCCACGAAAGCGGAAGCTTCCGCTTTAGCGAGGAGATAGCCAGCGGAGCTGCCTATGAGGGCCGTGAGGACCTCGGGAATACAAGTCCTGGCGACGGCGTGCGGTTCAAAGGACGTGGTCTCATTCAAATCACCGGACGGAGTAACTACGCAGCCTACGGCGCGGCGCGGGGCCAGGACTATCTCACCAAGCCGCGGAATACTCTACTCGCGTCGGACCCGCGGATTGCCGTCGATTGTTCATGCTGGTTCTGGGCCACCCGCGGCCTGAATGCGCTCGCCGATAGCGACAATGTAAACGGCATCACGCGCCGTATTAACGGCGGCGTAAACGGACTAGCCGACCGCGTTGCGCGGCTTGCCCGCGCGAAATGTCTTCTTTTGCCTTAAGGACTCCCGCGATCGACCTTAAGAAGGGATTATGTTTCTCAGCCAATTGTCTTATTATCTTCGCGTCACCGCTCTGGCGATGCTAGTCGCTCTAAGTGCCCGGCCTGAGACGACTACTCTGCCGAAGGCCGCTAACGTCACGGACTGCCAGCCCTGCAAGTTTCAACCATCTGCCCGTCTGCCGCCATACTCGTTCCGGTTTGAGATCAAATCTGACCCCGCGGCGGGACGGACAATTACGGCGATCGAGGTGACGCGGCAGGGAGATACCAAGCCGCTTCAACGCCTGCCCGTGGCGGGAGCGATGCCCGTTTTTGAGGGAGAAAGCTTTTTCTTTGGCGGACAGGATATCAATTTCGACGGCAACGCCGATTTGATGCTGATCATCGAGCGCGGCGTTGCGAATGCCACGGCGCTTTATTGGCTTTTTGATGCGCATTCTGGCCTCTACTCCGCCCTCGGAGCGTTTCCTGTCCTACGTCCTGAGCCGGGTACGCACAAGCTCTCCGCGTTTCGCAGAAACGGAGAAGGCGGGCTGTTATACGAGAAGCGGGAATACTCGCTTGAAGGCTCCAGGTTGGTTCTTGTTCGTTCCGAAACTCAACAGTCGACAGGAACCCGTGGAGTGTATCGGCGCGTCTTGAAAGAGCGCGTGAATGGGCAGCTTAAAATGATCCGGTCCCAGACGCTACAAGGCAAGGCCGCCATGCCGGATGACAAGTAAAAAGTCACTGCCGGGATCTAGCCGGCCCGCCCTGTTCAAATGGCGAAAGCTTGAACCGCGGATGATGCTGTGTGCGGTCCGCTGGCATCTACATTCGGTTGAGATCTAAATCGCATCCCGAACACGCGGCACTTGTCCAGCGCAGCGCGGTCCACAAGTAACCCTCCTTGCAACTTGCCCCGCCCCTCTTTCACCACCGCGACTGGCGGCCCGCAGGGTCGCCATATTTTGGTTCCCAAAAAACTGAGAACTCAATTTCCCCCGCATTCAATCACTTAGCCAAAAATCCCGTCCCGCTCCGCGCGCTCGAAGCTATCTTCAAGTCAGAAACGTAATTTTAGAAAGGAGTACGACGATGACATCCACAACCGCCGCCGAATGCACCGGACTGGTGACTGAAGCCGGGAAAGCAAAGATGCGCGACAACGCACTCCGCCACGGCCCGCCGTCGAAGCACGTAGTGATCAAAGGCGAGGACGCCGAAGAATACGAAGCCCTGCGTCATGATCTGCCCGATGACTGGAAACCCGCGGACACGCCGGAAGAAATGTTGATAACGCAGATTGCCGAAAGCGCCTGGCGTCTCATGCGGGTCCGCCGCGTGGAAACCCGCACCTACGACAACGACATTCTGGTAGCCGAAAAACTAAATGCGGCCGTCGCCAAGTGTAGCCCCGATCCGGACGGCCAGCTAACCCAATGCTTCCACTCCAGCAGCAAGCAGTCCGACCACATCCGCCGCTACAAGACAACAATCGAGCGCTCCTACTACCGCGCCATCACCGAACTCCGCAAGCTCCAGAAAGAAAGGAAGAAAACTGAAATTGGCTCTGTTTCGCAAAAGCCGATGGCGTCCATCCGGCCCGCGATAAGCCACCCGGAGCCTCCGCCCGAAATTGGCTCTGTTTCGCAATCCGGCGACTCCACAGAGCCGCCCGCGTCAGGGTTTACGAAAGAATCCCAAAGCCATTTTTAACTTCTAATGGTTTCAGTAGCTTAAGCCGCGCAAAATGGGGCCAAATCGGATTTTTTCACAGACACGTCAGCAAGTTACGCATGTTCGTTCGGCTCACCACGACGGATAAAAGTAGCTGGAGCGCTTGGCACGCGGAACCAATCGGTTGCGGCCACTTTCAGGGGAGTGCCCATGGCCTGCGGCCCACCAATGGCGATGAAGACGCCGCCGGGCGGTGTGGTGGAATCAACAGTTTACAGGGCGTCTTCAACAGACCGGTGCCTAAAGGTTTCTCAGCACCAGGGTTTCCACCATGTGGTTCAGCCCGCAGTTCTCTAAAAACAGAATAGAAGTCCGCCGGTGGCAAGCCCTAATTGCGTTCCACCACGATCTTCGGCATCTTCCCGGAGGGCGCCACCGGCGGCAAAGGCGGCAGCGGAGGCAGCGATCCATCTCCCTTCCGGACTATCACCGAACCATGGTCCGCATTCAACACAATTGCCGGCCCGTCGCCCGCCCTGCCCCGCAGCGTAGCCCCTCGTCCCGACGTCTCCGCTCGAATCGGATCTCCAAATTCATTCTGCGCCTCACCCTTCTGCACAGTCGCCCGCAGATCGAACTTAGACCCCGCCGGCAGCGCCAGGGAAACCTCTCCGTTGCCGGTCCGCACATCCATCTTCGACAGCGGCATGTGCATCGGTCTCAGATCGATATCGCCCCGTTCAATCGATAGATCCAGACTTTGCGTAAACCCGGAAATCTCAACGTCCTTGGAGCGCGCCGTAAGCTGCACCGGGCCCACCAGGTTCGTCCCGCGGAAATAACCGCGCGCCATCCGGATCTGCCCAGGCGTCTTCTCCACCCGCAGATTCGTCCGGTCTTCGTCGAACCGCAGCGGCTTTGCCAGATTGCGGAATTGCAGATCGCCGCTATGGGCGCCAGTAATCGTCACCGGCCCTTCAATGTTCTCCATCTCCACGTTCTGTCCGCGGCCCTTCACTTCCACCGGGCCCTTCACGTTCACCGCGCGGATCAGATCGCTTTTCCGAAGATCCACGCGCACGCCGCCCCCGATATTCTGCACCCGCACCCCCGCGTTGTCGCTGATGATCTCCACGTTGCCGCCCAGTTCGCTGATGTCGAAATCCCCGTACCGTCCCCGGCCTTCCACCGTGGAACCTCGCGGCACCGAAATCTCCAAATCGGAGGTCAGTGTCCGATCCCCCGGCGCACGGTCCTGGTTCATCCGGATCACCACCAGCTCGTTCTGATTACTCAGTTCGATCGGCGACCGCTGATTGGCATCGTCGGCATCCGCCTGCTGCAAGGCTCGCACCGTCTTTCGCCCGCTGACCTTCACCTCGGATGCATCCGTGCCCACCACCCGCGCATTTCCACGGAAGTTCTCGATCAACACCCGCGGAGCCTTTCCGGTGGCTACTTTCTTTTCCTCAATCGGGTAGTCGAAAGCGTCGCCGAAATCGCCGATGATCTTGGATCGGATACTGTTAGGCGACCAATGGCCCGCGTGCCTTTTCACGAAGAAGGCGCCGGAGCCCAGCAGGCACAGGAACACAATCAATACCCATTCACCGCCCGAAACCCCATGCGGTGAACCCGGTTGAAAACCCGGCTGCGGGTGCGGTTGGCGCGCTGCGGAAATCAGGACCTCCGCCAGCCGCAGCACTCCCCAGGCGATCAAAATGAACGGCCAATAGCTCGCCAGCGTATCCAGCACCGAAAAATCAGGACGGATGTTATTCAGCAGGAAAACTCCGCCGATCAGGATCAGAATGATCGGCGCGACAATGGAGCCGCGTTTCATCGTGGAAGCCCCCCGCCCCGCGGCGCACCTGCCCGCTCAAACAGCTTCAGCAGTCCGATTACGATGATCAATACCGGCCATGTCCGGCTAAAGCTGAACGATCCAAAATGGTCAATCGCAAATAAAATGCCCAGCGTGATCAGAATGATCGGACCACGAATCGCACATGCCAGATTAGCGTTCACGATCCACCCCGCCGGGCGCAAGCCGCGTATAAAGCATATAGACGCCCAAAAGAATCAGGAACAACGGCCAGTAACGCAGAACCTGGTAGAGCCGGATAATCTCCAGGTTGTTCAACAGGAAGATCACGCCGAAGCCAATCAGAATGATGGGAGCCAGCGGGAATCCCGACGTCTGATGCTTCAGCGGGATAACGCTCGAAAACTCGTCCACCGGTTCGCCCCGCAGCCGCTTGCTCGCCGTGTGATATGCCTCAAACGGCATGTAGATCACCCAGAGCCCCGTAAGCATTCCAAACAGCGGCTCCAGTCCGCCGGCCGCGCCTGAACTGAGGATGCTGATCAGCGTGCCCAGAATCACCACGTGGATCAGGCCCTTGGCATACTGCCCGTTATAGATCGCCCCTACACCGGGAATCAAGCCGAGAATAAACGCCAGGCCGGGCGATGGCGCAGAGTCCCCCGCTGGCGCAGTATAAGGTGTTGCGCCCGGGGACGGAGCCGTGTAAGGCGAGTAGGCCGCCTGCGGATCGGGCACCGGCGGCGCCTCGGGAACGAAGTGTTCCTCGCACACGACAGTGCCCATGCTGGTTCGCTGGCACGCCGGGCATAGCGGCTTACCGCACGTTCTGCAATATGCCGTTGCTGCCTCTGGATGATTTGCGCAATTCATTTTCTGCTCTGCTCCTCCGCGGGCTTACTTCCCGCACCCGTAGTGCTTCGATCCTCGTCTTCCTGTTCCGTCCATTCCTTGTATCGCGACTGGACTTCATAGACGAGCCGCACGCTATCGTAATACTTCAACGCCCGCTGCCACGACCGGTGTACCCGATCGTCGGCCGCCGCCCAGACTTTCGCCGGGCTCAAGTCAGATGCCTTCAATTGCCGCGGCTCAATTCCCGCAAACCGCGCCACGATCGAGAACGAGAGAATCGTCATCGCCATGCCCATCGCAAACCGCGGCTGCACCACCGGCTGCAGCCATTTTGCGAACAAGGCACGCACTCCGCCTGCTTGCACCGTCCGTCCGGCGGATTCCGGAATATGGAACGCAATCTTAGTAAGCAACTCCGGAGGAACGACCACATCCCCGGCGCGCTCCATGAACGCCACCGCACCCTTCACGTCGCGGGCAAACTCCGCGCAAGCCGCACATTCCCGCTGATGCGCTTCCACCGCCTGCTTCCGCCCTGCGTCCAGCGTGCCGTCTATGTAGTCGCACAACAGTTCTTCAAAGTCGCTGCAGTTCATCGCTACGCCTGCATTCTCATCCGGCCTCATACTGCCACCTTATGCCGGCGAAGGATTCGGGCCAGTTCCGCCCGCCCCCGGTTTAGCCGCGATTTCACCGTGCCTTCCGGTATATTCAGGATCTTGGCAATCTCACGGTACTCCAGTTCTTCAATGTCGCGCAGGATCACCGTCTCTCTCAGATCCGGAGACAGCTTCTGCAAAGCACCCTGCAATAACTCGCTTGCCTCGCGCCCCGCCAGCATGCTATCGGCACGCCCCCACCCAACCGCCGTTTGCTCCAGTGTCAATAGCTGGTCTTCAATCGAACCCGTCGCCCGCTCCAGCTTCGTCCTGCGATAGTTATCGATCAGCAGATTCCGCGTCAAACGGTTCAACCAGACCGCGAACGAACCCTCGCCCGAACGGAAACTCTTCAGCGTCTTAAACACTCGCAGAAACACTTCCTGCGTCAAGTCCTGCGCCGCTCCATCGGTTCCCGTGAAGCGATAGCAGACAGCATACACCCGTCGCGTATAGACCTTTATCAAGTCTTCCCAGGCCGCATCCTCGCCTGTCAGGCACCGTCCTATCAGTTGCGCTTCAGAATCCAAACAGTTGTCCGCTGCCTTGTTCGCACCTGTCAGCCAAGCCTGCCCTTGCATCGGTATTGCGGCGGCTGACATCGTTTTCTTCTTTGCGCTCCCAATTCATAAAACGAGGATTTATCATCGGAAGTTCCCCCAAATGTGAGACACTCGGGCAATTGCTTATCCATTCTAGTGCAGCGCCGCCAATCAATGCCTGACCAGCCATCGTCGAAACGCTGGCGCATCGCCGCCTTCGTGTTGGCGGCTGCGGTTGTAATCGGTGCCGTTTTCGGTTTCCGGCGGCTGCGTGGTTCCGAGTTCCGCTGGGATCAGTTCGCCGCGACCTTCGCCCAGCTTGACCTCCCCTGGCTCTCCGCCGCCGTCATCCTAATCCTCTTGACTTATTTAGGACGCGCGCTCCGCTGGCAGGTCCTGCTCCGCCCGGTATGTCCGCAGCCAAACCTCTGGCGAATTCTTGTAGCCACCTGCATCGGCTTCACGGCCATCGTCCTGTTCGGCCGCCCCGGCGAACTCGTTCGCCCCTACCTCATCTCTTTGAAAGAGAAGGTGTCGTTTTCTTCACAGTTGGCCGCTTGGCTGCTCGAACGGATCTACGACCTCCTCGTCGTCCTCCTTCTATTCGGTTACGCGTTGAGCCATGTTCAGGCCGCCCACCTCAGTTTGGGCCCCAGCTTCGAGTTCATCCTTATGATCGGCGGTTACCTCGTAGCAGGCATCTGTACCCTCTGCTTCTTATTCCTGCTCGGCGTGCGGCACTTTTCAGACGCCATGCAACGCCGCTTCCTTTCCGCTGTCACGTTTCTCCCGGAGAACTACTACAAGAAGCTCGAACAACTGGTCACCGCTTTTGCCGCCGGGATGGAGTCCACCAAGAGCCACACCTTCGTGGCGCAACTCGTCTTCTACACCATCCTCGAATGGATGATCATCGTGGCGAGTAACTTCTGTCTTTTCATGGCATTCCCGGCTACCACCCACTTCACTGTGACAGATACTCTGATATTCTGTGGTTTTGTGGGCCTTGGCAGCGCAATCCAGATTCCTGGCGTGGGAGGAGGCATGCAGGTGGCTTCCATCCTCATCCTGACCAAGTTTTTCGGATTGACGCTGGAAGTTTCCAGCGCCATGGCCATTTTGATCTGGTTTACCACGTATGTAGTAATTGTACCCATCGGGATACTTCTAGCTCTGCGGGAAGGTCTGAACTGGAAGAATCTAAAGCAGTTGGAATCGAGGTTGCCTGAATGAACTGTCCATTTTGTGGTCATCGGGAAGACAAAGTGATCGACTCGCGCGAAAGTAAAGAGGGCGAAATTATCCGTCGCCGGCGGGAATGCCTGGGTTGCACACGTCGATTCACAACCTACGAGCGAATCGACGAGATCCCCTACATGGTGATCAAGAAAGACGGCCGCCGTGAGAAGTTCGACCGGCAGAAAGTCATGAACGGACTCCTTCGCGCCTGTGAAAAAAGGCCTATCGGAATGAGTAAGCTAGCCGAAATCATAGATGTGGTCGAATCGCGGCTGGCGGAAACCCCGGATCGGGAACTATCTACTACAGAAATAGGAGAAATGTTGATGGACCGGCTGGTAGCACTCGATAAGATCGCCTACGTTCGATTTGCCTCGGTTTACCGGGATTTCCAAGACGTAGAGGCGTTTTTGAAGGAATTGAAGGAGATGATGCGACACAAACGCAGCTAGAAGCGTCTAATCACGTATTCTGGAAGTATCGGACGGGAAGAAAAACTGGAACGGAATCCGTTCTGTAACATCTTGTCAGTAGCGGTGAAACATAACACTTAACAGGCGGTTAGTTTGATGCTATAATTGACGACGCACCCAGTGTAAATTTTACAATCACGTGTACTCTGCCGTGCCGGTTGCGTCGTCTATCGTAAATAGAGCACGAGCTTGTCGTTTTGTCGACCCCGAGACAAGCGGTCCAAGTTGACATTTCACGGGGGGAGGTGAGTCCGAAGTGGATCAATTTGAAGATCAATTCATAGGTGATAATAACGAGCCGCTGGGCATCCCATTCGACGAGGAGCCCAACTTCTTCCATCCGGAAGAAGTTGCTGAAGGGGAAGATCCTCAAGCTACTGCCCAAGTCGAAGAGTCGATCTATACCGACGATCCAGTACGAGTATACCTCCGCGAGATGGGCGCTGTCCCGCTTCTCACCAGAGACGGTGAAGTAAATTTAGCCCGCAAAATGGAGCGCGGTAAGCTCCGTATGCAAAAATCGATCAGCCGGTCCCCGCTGATCCAGCACATCGTTCTGGAAATGGCGGAGCAAATCAAGAAGGGAGCCGAAGAACTCGATAATCTGGTGGATCTGGGTGGAGTCGATATCGAAGAAGGGAGCCCCGCTGATAATAGGCGCCGCGCCGAAGCCAGGCAGCACTTCTCCGAGATCATCTCTTCGGCCAGGAAACAAGTACAAGTGTCGGAAAAGGCCAACGCGGTCTCTCCGGCAAACAAAAAACTCCGCAAGCGCGCCATGGGAAAGCTGGCCCGTGCCCGCGTAGAAGTATCCCGTTCGATCCGTAACACGCACTTCCTCAACGTCCGCTGGAAACAGTTCGGCAAAGAACTGGACCGGGCGGCCGACGAAATGAACCACCTCGATATCGAGCTCAAGAAGCTCGAAGACAAAAGCTCTCCGGCACTGCTGACGCGCGTTCGCGAACTGAAACGCGAGATTCGGAAGCGCGAAACCACCGTCGGCGCCACAATCTCTGAACTAAAGCACACCCTTACCGTGATTCGGCACGGAGAACTGGAAGCCGAACGCGCCAAGAAAGATCTGGTGGAAGCGAACCTTCGCCTGGTTGTATCCGTTGCAAAGAAGTACGTCAACCGCGGGCTCCATCTCCTCGATCTGATCCAGGAAGGCAATATCGGCCTCATGCGTGCCGCCGATAAGTTCGAGTATCGCCGGGGTTATAAGTTCTCCACGTATGCAACGTGGTGGATCCGCCAGGCGATCACCCGGGCCATTGCGGACCAGTCCCGAACCATTCGTATTCCAGTTCACATGAACGAGAGCATGAACAAGTTCCTCCGGGCGACGCGTGAGCTCGAGAAAGAACTCGGCCGTGCTCCTACAAATGAAGAAATTGGCCGCCGCATGGACATTCCCGTGGAAAAGGTCCAGAAGCTGAAGACCATATCACGCGATCCTGTGTCGCTGGAAACCCCGGTCGGACGCGACGGCGAGTCGGCTCTTGGCGATCTGATCGAAGATCGATGGGTGGGCTCTCCGGTGGATGCCGTAATCGACTCCAACGTGCGCGATGAGACCGCAAACATCTTGAAGACTCTATCGCCGAAGGAAGAAAAGGTGATTCGCCTTCGCTTCGGCATCGGCTGTGAACGGGAGCATACCCTCGAAGAGATCGGACAGGAGTTCGACGTTACCCGGGAACGCATCCGCCAAATTGAAGCTAAGGCCCTGCGCCAGCTTCGATCGCCGGAACGCGCCCGCCACCTGCGCGCTCTGCTCGCCGCACGATAATTCTACTTTCCCTTGTGATACTAAGGCCGGGACGCAAGTTCCGGCCTTTTTTGCATTCCACTCGGAATAGCACCACTCCAACGTTGCCATGGTCATCCGCAAGTAACACTCTCGCGCTAAAATAGACCATATGTTAAAAAATCTTTTCTATTCAGCGTTGCTCGTGTGTCTGCTCGCCTGCGCCAGTTCCGCGCAGTCGGACATCGGTGGCGCTACGCTAAACGGAGCGATCGTCGATCCGAGCGGCGCGAACGTAGCCGGTGCGAAAGTCACCGTCTCCAACGCGGCCACTGGATTTACCCGGACCACCGGCTCAAACGAAGCCGGCCTCTATAACTTTTCCCGCCTACCGGTTGGAACCTACGATGTCTCAGTCGAGGTCCAAGGCTTCAAACTGAGCACGCGCACTGGCGTCCAACTCGGCATAGGCGCGGTAGCCACCCTCAATATCTCGCTCGAAATCGGCGCCGCTCAGGAGCAGGTTAGCGTCACCGCCGAGGTGCCCATTGTTGAGACCACGCGCTCGCAAACCAGCACCGTGGTCAATGAGAAGGCAGTCGCGGACCTGCCGGTCAACGGACGCAATTTCCTCGATTTTACTCTCCTGACGCCGGGCGTCTCACGGGATGCCACGCGCGGCGGCGATCTGTCGTTCGGAGGCCAGCGTGGAACCGCGAATAGCGTCCTGGTGGACGGAGCCGACAGCAACAACGTCTTCTTTGGCCAGTCTACCGGACGTGCCGGTGGCGGACGCAACCCTTACAGCTTCAGCCAGGATGCCGTACAGGAGTTCCAGGTCAACACCAACGGCTACGGTGCCGAAGCCGGACGCGCCGGCGGTGGTGTGATCAACGTAATCACCAAATCCGGCACCAATGAACTCCACGGCACGGTCTTCGAATTCTTCCGCGACAAGGGCCTCAACGCCAATACCTGGGCGAACAACCGGGCAGCGCGGCCGAAACGCGCCTACCACTTCAATCAGTTTGGCGGCAATGTGGGCGGGCCCATCAAGAAGAATGAGCTGTTCTTCTTCTTTGATTACGACGGCCAGCGGAACACAACGCCGAACCCCGTGATCCTGACTGTCGCGGCGCCAGCGGACACGCTTTCCCAGCAGGCTCTCCAGCAACTTCAACCGTTTCTCGCTCCCTACACCAACAGCCTGAACAACAACGTGTATCTCGGGAAAGTCGACTGGGACATCAACGCGAGCCAGCGCCTGAGCGTGCGCTACAACGCGAATCGCTTCAAGGGCGTCAACTTTGAAAATACGGGTCAAAGCAGCGCCGCCGAACATACAGGCAACAGCGATGTCAGCACCGATAATTTCGCCGGCAATCACACCTACGTCCTCGGCTCCAAGGCGGTGCTCGAGTCCCGCCTCAGCTTCACGCGGGACAATGAGCCCGGCGCCGCCAATTCCACCGCGCCGGAAGCTCAGATTCGACAGAGCGGCGCGACCGTACTCAACATCGGCCGAAATAGCTTCAGCCCGCGCTACACCAACGCCCGGACCTACCAGATCGTAGAGGCGCTCTCCTACAACCGCGGACGCCACGCTTACAAGATGGGCGTCGACATGAATTTCCAGCGCATCGACAACTTCTTCCCGGGCAATTTCAGCGGATCCTACCAGTTCAACAGCTACGCCGATTTCGCAGCCAGAAGAGCTGCGAGCTTTACACAAGGCTTCGCAGGCGCCGGAACGGACGGAGCGCTCACCCAGCCGAACGTCAATGAGATCGCCTTCTTTGCCCAGGATAGCTGGCGCGTTACCGATCGCCTGACACTCAACTACGGCATCCGCTACGACGCCTTCAACTACGCGCAGCCCAAGGTCAAGAACACTGATCCCGACCTTCTCGCCGCCGGCCTCGACACATCGCGGATCAATAGGGACAAGAACAACATCGCACCACGCTTCGGCTTCGCCTACAAACTGGATAGCAGCGGCACAACAGTGATCCGCGGCGGCTACGGCATGTACTATGGCCGCACGCCCTCCATCCTCACTGGCACCGCATCCTCACAGAACGGCATCCAGGTTCAGACCTACTCCCTGAGTTCCACCAACCCGTCGCAAGCGGCGCTGATGCCCACCTATCCGGCCATCCTGAGCGCTCCGCCCACCGTGGCGCGAACGCCGGACATCTACGTGTTCGCGCCCGACTATGTGCAGCCGCTGACACACCAGTGGAGCTTGAATCTCGAACGGCAATTCGCGAAAGACTACGCTCTCACGCTGGGCTATCTGGGCGTCCGCGGCGAACACCTCACGCGGACCCGCGATATCAATCTCTACCCGTCCATTGCCACGGCAGGCACCTTTGCCGGCGGCGCGGCAGCTTCTTATTTCCGCCACCCCGATTTACGCCCGATGAGGAATTTCCGCCGCGTGAGCGAGTTCGACAGCGGTGCCGACTCCATCTATCACGGCGTCTTCGTCCAACTCACCAAGCGCTTCTCCAACAGCTTCCAGGTGCAGACCTCGTATACGTTCTCCAAGGTTCTGGACACTGTGCCCGATCAGACCTCCGTGGTCGTCGGTGGCGGAGACGATGGCAAGGTGGCGCAGGATACGCTGCTGCCGAACCTGGACCGCGGCCACGGAAACGCGGACCTGCGTCACCGGTTCGTCCTCTCCGGCGTGTGGGATATCAACTACGCCAAGTCCTCCGCCAACGGAGTTGTGCGCGCGCTTCTCTCCGGCTATCAGTTCTCGACGCTGGCGAACTGGCAGAGCGGCCGGTTCTACACTCCCACCGTCGGCGGCAACAGCGACGTGAACAACGACGGCAATACGCGGAACGACCGCTCGCCGTTCGTCGGCCGCAACACCTTCGAAGGCCCGGGTCTGGCAACGGTGGACATCCGCTTCTCGCGGGACATCGCGCTCTACCGCGAACGCACGCGCCTGAAGCTGATTTTCGAGGCGTTCAACCTGGCCAATCATCCGAACTACAGCGCGCTTCTGACCACGCAGTACAACTTCAATGGGACGACGCGCGTCTTCAGTCCGGCAGCGGGCTTCCTCTCTCCGACCGACACGTTCGATCCGCGAATCATTCAGCTCGCGGCGAAGATCACGTTCTAGTCAGGTTCCAGACGCCTTAGGCAAGATGGTGAAAATCGGTTTCATCGAGAATGTTTTAACTCCTGAATCCAGCTAATAGCTCCGGCACCCGCTCGGTAGCCGGTCCCCCTGGACGGCGCGGGACGCCTTCGTCCCGCTGCCCGAAGCGCGTGCAAGTG
>JANYCV010000161.1 GCA_025360145.1 Acidobacteriaceae bacterium | reverse complement strand
TGCTTTACTTTCAGCCGCCACCAAGAGACGGCGCGACTTCTCGTCTAGAACCTGCTCCAAAGCAGTGAAACGATCACGCACCCCAGCGAGGCTATCCATCTAACCCAAGGATAGCCCAAAACATTGTTGAATGGAAATGTTATTTCTTAACAGTTCCTAAGTGAGATTTCTCTGGTCGAGAACGTAGCGGCCCGGTCCGGACGCCGGGCCGCACAGCCTCTCGCTATCCCGTCACCTTGTCCATCGTCTCGTCATCGGCTAACCGAAGCGATCATCCATGTTCCCGCGCCGACGAGCGCAGCACCACCGATTCTGCCAAACCACTGCCCGCCCGGGGCTGCCTTCTCGACCAGAATGAACGCCGTGATCGCGGCCATCCACATCAGGTTCATCACGCCCGCGGCGAAGGGAATCGCCATCAGCAGCCAGCAGCACCCCAGGCAGAAGAGGCCGTGATCGATCCCCATTCGGAACGCGCCCAGCGAGCCTTCACGCCAGTCACTGAGCAGGAAGCTCAGCGGGGACCGGCAATGCCGCAGACACGCATCCTTAAAGGGAGTCCATTGATAAACGCCGGCCGCGACCAGAATACCGCCCGCAAACACAGAGCTTGTAGCGTTCATCATCGGCGAAAGCAGAGCGCCGCGGTGCAAAGCCTGCTGGACCAACGCCGCGATGGCGCTGAACGCGGTCCACATCGCGAAGTATCCCGCGAGAAACACGCCGGCGGGGACATAGGGGAGATTGCGCGCCCGCCGCGTTCGGTGTTCGGCCCCGAACGCAAAGACGAACGGCAGAGCCGACGGAAGCATCATGGCGATCATCATCACCGTCCACATCAGGAACGTGGCGGCAAAATCGATGGAATGCTGCGAGTGGACGTGCCCCGCACCACTGGGCGGGTTCATCTCCGAAGCGATCCGGACGAGGTAGAACCACGCCAGGACAGTCACGGCTGCCGCTCCGCCAATGAAGATGGCCCGGTCGCGGCGGATCGGCCAGGATCGGATATTCAGCATGAAGGGGTGTGCTAGCCCTGATAAGAAAACGGCGAATAGAGGCCGTTGCGGTCCGACAGGGCCCACTGATAGCCGTGGTCCTGATACCGCATCGAAGTGGATTTGGCCACGACGGCGGGATACCCCGGCGCAATACAGAGTGGGTGGTTGCTCACCGTCACTTCGCCGTCGCCGGCGCCGCCAACGGCTTCGATTTCGGCGCTGGCCACGTCGCCAACCTTCAGGCTGCGGTGCTTGCCGTTCACTTCGTAATCAATCGCGACGCTGGCCACACCGAGCACTTCGCCGATGAAGGATCCCAGGCGCGCGGGGTGCCCGCCTGCCTGTCCAGAGAAGATTTGGACCAGTGCGTTCTTCTGCGATTCGCTGGCCTTCGCGTCCAGGTACAGTGCCGCCCTCCATTTCGTTACGTGCATCGCACCTGGAGAGTACACTGCCATGGCTACGTTGAGTCCGGCGAGGTCCACTGCCCCAAGATTCCCTTTATCGATGTGCCAGCCCACCACCGCAGTGCAGTCTCCTTCAGTGGGCGTACTCAGAAAAATGCAAGGACACGCAACCTTGCAATTGCAGGCCTCAAGGTATTGGCCGTCGAGTTTCCATTGCTCAGCCATAAATGCTTCCTCCTGGATCAGAGTGTGGCATGGATCAGCACCCTTGATCACGGCCTAGTATACACGTTTTGGTATCCACTTTTGCCCCGGGTTGCGCGTTGCCTTCAACCGGTGATCGGAAGCTCGAATCACCCGGGCTCGCCGCACGACTCACTCCAACAAGCTGCTTCCCACCGCGCCAGTCACTTGGCGCAAAGGGCAGTGTTGCAACTTTGAAATTGTCAGCCAACGAAGGCTTTGCACTTGAACTTTCCCATCATTCGCGTACCGATCGACTTGCGCAGCTTGCTCGCTTACGAATCGCGAGAAGATCAACCGCATTATTTCCTACGCTGTCTTCCACGAATGAGCTTTCCCTACTTCGAGGGCCGGCTGGCGAAGAACGATTCCTTGTCGAAGCGGGCGTCTACCGCTACGTCGAAGAAACCGATCATCATTTCCTGCCAGCTTTGCTCGCCGAAGCGCACCTCGGCGGCGGGGTCTGGATTCAGCGGGTTGTTGGGAGAATTGTCGAAGTATCCAGCGCAAAGCAGACGTGTGCCGGCCGGCAAGAGACGGGGCTTCCGCAACTTGTAATCGAGCTGCCAGCGGAAGTCGTAGCGGGTGATTTTGAGGAGCGTCTCTACGCGGCCGTTTTCCGCGGGCAGCGAATACTCGAATGCCTTTCCGCGGAGGTGCATGTGCGGGAAGAGGCTTATCAACAGCGCCTCATTTGGTAACGTTCCGGAAACCTGCACCCGGTAGTTCGGATCGCCCGGTGGGATTACAAACTTGTCGTTTCCCATTTGCAGCGTCAGCACCACTTGCTTCGGCGCTGCAGACGCGAAGACGAGGGCGACGCGCGTGCGGTCCTGCTGTGCCTTTCCATTTGCGGTGTAGTGAAACTGGATGACGATATCGGAGCCGGACTTGATGCGCTTCGCCATGCCGGCCGGCCACTCGGCGTGGTTGTTGCCGGGCGTATACACCAGCAGGATGTCGCTTGTGGTGAACGATGCGGGATTCGGACGCCCTTCCGCGGACGCGGGCAAGGCGAAGGAAACGCCGCGCGGCCGGCCCTCCAGCCACTGTGAGCCGGGTTCGCGCGTGTACACCACCGCATGATGCACCAGCGCCGGATTGCCCGGACGAACTTCCACTTTCCGTACCCACGTATCGCGAGCGAAGCCACCGGGCAGGATGATGTATTGATACTCGATTGTGCCGGAGGCGGGGACAGCAACGGGCGTGGGCATCTCGATGATGCGGTCCGGCTTTCCGATGTTCCAATCCAAGGTCCAGCTTCGGGCTGGCGGCTTCTCCGCGGCATTGCCTTCGGGTGCACCGCCGTACACCCAACTGGCGATGGTTTCTATTTCCGATTTTGAGAGCGCGGAGTTATTGGCGAAGTCGCCGTGGGCAGGGTCCGCGAACCACGGAGGCATCTTTCGCGAGAGGACAGCCTCAAGAATCGCCTTGGCCCACGGGCGCGTCTGGTGATACGTGACGAACGGCATGGGCGCAATCTGGCCGGGGCGGTGGCATTCCTGGCAGCGGTCCCGCAGGATGGGAAGTACGTCGCGATTGAATGTGGTGGCGGCCAGCAGCGCAACGGCGTAGAACTTCATCCTGCTCCGATGCTACGACACCCTGATCGGTCCGCGCGGATAGCGCCGCATCGCGACAAGGCAGCGGACGCAGGAGTGCGGCTTCCAATACGCTGAAGATCGTTGTGTCAGCACCCCCGCCCAAGGCGAGGGCGGCGACTGCAATGGCGAAGGGACCGGGCGCTGTCCGCCAGACTCGGGCACAATATGCACCTCATACACAATACGGGCTGTCCGCGAAAAGGTAACCTCGTGTTATAAAGGCGGAAGGCCGTGTTTGGGACCTCCGGACGTTGCTGATGGAGCGTAGGCCGATGTTCAGTTCCGGGAATCGTAAATTCTTCGTTCTACTTTTTCTTTTTGCGTTCGCAGCGGTGGCAGGTTTTTACGTGCAATCGCACTGGCCTCTTTCCGCTCCGCCATGCGCCAACATTGCCGGCGCATGGAGTGTGGAGAAGTCGGGCTCCGGACTCGCCGTGAGCTGGAATTTCGATGCGCCGCTTTTCCATGACGCGCGGAATGTCACGCTGGAAATTGAAGACGGCAACGAGCTGCGGAAGATTCCTCTTCATCGCAGCGAACGGGCCAGCACGCTGTTCTATGCGCCGCGAGAGGCCGATGTGACACTCCGCTTGCGAGTTCAGCCGGCCGGCGCGGGAGAGGCCGAGAAGACCGAAGTGATCCGGTTAGGACCGAAGGCTACGGATGCTGCTCTGCGGGAAAGTTCCCGATCCCGGCCGGAAGCTGCGGTTTCCGTCTGGCGTGTGCGGGCGGTTGCTCCCCGTTCCCTCACCAGCCGCCTTGGGGAGGACGGGACGGAAGTGGCGGTTTACGTGAAAATTGATCCATCGGGAAAAGTGACAGCGGCCAGTACGCGGCGGTACGGCGATGCTACGGGCACGGCGCTGGCGAAGATTGCGACCGAAGCCGCATTACAGTGGAAGCTCCAGCCGTTGAAGAGAGAGAGCCGCAACTCCATTTATCGCGATTCGGTGATCCGCTTCAAATTTCCCAAGACGTGAGCTTTTTGTGTAGCATGGCTGAAGACTATGTCATGCACAGCCGCTTTTCTCACCACAGTATTTCTTGCCGCGGGCACGCTAGCGTTCGCCGATGAATACCCGCTTGGCCCCGAATCCCAACCGCAGGCAGGCGTACCGAAAGGAACCGTCACGCAACACAATTGGACGAGCAAGATTTTCCCCGGCTCGGTGCGCGATTACTGGGTGTACGTTCCGGCGCAGTACAAGGCGGACAAGCCCGCGTGCCTGATGGTATTTCAGGATGGCGGCGGATTCGTGGGTGACAAAAGCACCTGGCGCGCACCGATTGTGCTGGATAACCTGATTCAGAAAGGCGCGATGCCGGTGACGATCGGCATCTTTATCAACCCTGGCGTGATGCCGGCGCTTTCGAGCAACCAGCAGGCACGCTACAACCGCAGTTTCGAATACGACGCGCTGGGCGATCGCTATGCGAAGTTTCTGATTGAGGAGATTATTCCCGAAGTAGGCAAGGAGTACAAGATTTCGCAGGACCCGAATGACAGAGGACTGCTGGGTTCAAGTTCAGGCGGCATTGCGGCGTTCAACGCTGCGTGGACCCGGCCGGATCAGTTCCGCCGGGTGATCAGCTTCATCGGCAGCTACACGAATCTGCGCGGTGGAGAAATTCTGTCGTCGTTGATTCGCAAAACCGAACCGAAGCCGCTGCGGGTGTTTCTGCAGGATGGCAAGAACGACCAGGACATTTATTCCGGAAATTGGTATATCGCGAATCAGGACATGGCGTCGGCACTGCAGTATGCGGGATACGATTCCACTTTTGTTGTGGGTACAGAAGGGCATAACGGAAAGCATGGTTCGGCGATTCTGCCGGACGCGCTGCGTTGGTTGTGGCGTGAGTATCCGAAGCCGATAGTGAAATCAACGGCGACGGTGGCGCGGAATGTGACGAGCTTTCTCGATCCGGGAAAAGAGTGGGAACTGGTTGGAGAAGGCTACAAGTTTACGGAAGGTCCGGCTGTGGACAAACAGGGAAATGTCTTCTTCAGCGACATCCCGAATAACCGCGTTCACAAGATTGGGCTTGACGGCAAGGTGACGGTGTTCAAGGAAGATTCGGGCGGCACGAATGGCTTGATGTTCGGCCCCGATGGCCGGCTGTACGCTTGCCAAAACGGGCGGAAGAGGATTGTGGCGTGGGCTGCGGATGGAAGTGAGAGTGTGATTGCCGAAGGCGTGAATTCGAACGATCTGGTGGTGAATGCGAAGAACGAAATCTACTTCACCGAGCCGCCCGCGAAGAAGGTTTGGTTTATTGATGCGAAGGGGGCCAAGCGCGTGGTGCATGAAGGGATTGCGTTTCCGAACGGCGTGCGGCTCTCGCCGGATCAGTCGTTGCTGATGGTGGCGGATTCGCAGGGCAAGTGGGTGTGGTCGTTCCAGGTGCTGCCGGACGGGTCTCTGGCGAATGGGGTGCCCTTCCACCGGCTGGAGACTATGGACGATTCATCGGCGAGCGGCGCGGATGGGATGACTGTGGACAGCGACGGCTATGTTTACGTTGCAAGCAAGATGGGGGTGCAGATCTGCGATCAGGCGGGCCGTGTGATGGCGATTATTTCTAAGCCGCAAATGGCGTCGCTATCGAACGTGGTATTTGGCGGCGCGGATTTGCAGACGCTCTACGTAACCAACGGCGACAAGGTGTATCGGCGTCATATGCGTGCGAAAGGTGTGTTTCCGTGGACGGTGGTGGTGCAGCCTAAGCCGCAGATGTAGGGATCAGCGGGTAAGAAAGCGGTCGTCGATTTCCACCTGGTAACCGCTTGCCAAACGGTTGGTTTCGTTTGCCATGCCCACTACGGCCATTAGCTCGGCGAACATGGAATCCGTCATTCCCGCTTTCCGCGCGGCTGCCGTGTGGGAAGCGATACAGTAGCCACATTGGTTGCTGGCGCTGACCGCGAGGTATAGCATTTCCTTGGTTACCGGATCCAGTGCGCCTGGGGCCATGATCTGCTTAATGCTTTCCCAGGTGCGGCGCAGGGTTGGCGGATGGTGCGCGATGGCCTTCCAGAAATTGTTGATGTAATCGGTGTCGCGCGTCGCCCTAATGTCGTCATAGACAGCACGCACCTCAGGGCCAGCGTCCGCATATTCGATTAAGCCGAGTGTCGCCATTTTTATCCGCCTTAGCCTTCCAAGATACACTGAACTTTGCAGCCGCTCTATATCAAAGTTCACGCGCGCGACAATGTCGCAATTGTCGTCAACCCGGAAGGGCTGCCGGCGGGCACTGTGTTTCCGGACGGCCTGACGCTGGCCGAACGCATCCCGCAATCGCACAAAGTGGCTCTGCAAGATTTTCAGGCCGGTGAACCGATTGTCCGTTATGGGCAAGTGATTGGACTGGCACTGAGGCCGATTCGAGCGGGGTCGTGGGTACGCGAGGATGTTCTGGATCTGCCTATGGCGCCGCCGCTGGATCAACTGGCGCTGGCTACGGAAGTGCCTCCGGCGCTGCCCGCGCTTACAGGCCACACATTCCAGGGGTTCCGCAATACAAACGGGTCCATCGGTACAAAGAACATTCTGGGCATTACTACTACGGTGCAGTGCGTGGCGCCTACTGTGGATTATGCCGTCCGCCGCATCAAGCTGGAACTGCTGCCGCGCTTTCCAAATGTGGACGATGTAATTGCAATCACGCATACCTACGGATGCGGTGTTGCGATTGATGCTCCGGGGGCGGCGATTCCCATCCAGACGCTGAAGCATATCAGCCTGCATCCGAATCTTGGCGGCGCTCCGCTGGTGGTGAGCCTGGGTTGCGAGAAACTGCAACCGGCGCGGATGTTTCCGGATCGGCATCTGCAGCGTAATCTGATGCCGGTTTTGGAAGACGATCCGTATGTGATCCGGCTGCAGGACGAAGACCTGCGCGGCTTCGGCGACATGATTGCGGCGATTATGCGCGCGGCCGAAAAGCGTCTGGAGCAATTGAACCAGCGGCAGCGGACGGCGTGTCCGGCTTCGGAATTGATTGTCGGTCTGCAGTGCGGCGGGAGCGATGCATTTTCCGGCGTGACGTGCAACCCCGCTGTCGGCTATGCTGCGGATCTGCTGGTACGTGCCGGCGCCACGGTGATGTTCTCGGAAGTAACCGAGGTGCGGGATGCGGTCCATCTGCTGACGCCGCGCGCGATCAATGTGGATGTGGCGCGCGATCTGATCCGCGAGATGAAATGGTACGACGACTACCTGCTGCGCGGATCTGCCGATCGCAGCGCGAATCCCACGCCGGGCAACAAGCGTGGCGGTCTGTCGAACATTGTGGAGAAAGCGCTGGGATCGGTGGCAAAGGCGGGCAGCTCGGCACTGATGTCGGTTGCCAGCCACGGCGAGCGCGTTACCGCGAAGGGTTTGGTTTTTGCCGCCACGCCGGCTAGCGATTTCATTTGCGGCACACAGCAACTTGCGTCCATGAACATGCACGTGTTCACCACCGGTGAGGGGACGCCGTACGGACTGGCGATGGTTCCGGTGATCAAAGTGTCGTCGCGCACGGCGCTGGCCGAACGCTGGCCCGACCTGATCGACATTGATGCCGGACGAATTGCCACCGGGGTATCCACCATGGAAGAAGTGGGCTGGGAGATTTTCCAGTGTCTGCTGGATGTCGCCAGCGGCCGCAAGAAGACTTGGGCCGATCACTGGGGCCTGCACAACGCGTTGGCGCCGTTTAATCCGGGGCCGGTTACGTAAGCTTGCGCAGTTTGCCGACGCGGCCCGCTTCCACCTATTCAGCGGCGAAAATGTTTTCGTCGCGGTCAAAACGTTCGTCGTGAGCAGCAACTAATTCGCCTGCGGTGAAAGCATCGTCGTTGCGAATGCCTTCGTAGGTCTTGCCATCGCTCCGCAGTCCATCGCCCAGTTGCAAAAACCGCGCCGTATAAATGAATCAGCAGGTATGCGGCCAATGTCCGAGATTAGTTTATGACAAGTACTTTGTGATATAGAGTACTTGAGGAGAATTCATGAAGCAATCCTGGTTGGACTATTTCCGGCACAATGCCTGGCCCGCTATGCCCTGGGACGACCCCTACCGGCTGACGCGCGAGGAGAGGAGCGCGGTTGCTTCCTCCATTCCGCAATTCCAGCTTGGGGAAGGTTCGGAAGGCAACGCATTTGTCCAACGCGCCCGCAGGTTCGCCGGGGACGCACAGTTCATCCCGACGTTGCGGCTCTTCATTCAAGAAGAACAGCGGCACAGTGCCAGCCTCGGCCGGTTTCTTGACCTGCACGGCATCCCCCGGTTGAAGAAGCACTGGCTGGATCAAGCGTTCCGCCGCATCCGCCGGCTGGCCGCGTTGGAGCTGATTGTCACCGTGCTGGTTACCGCGGAAATCATCGCCGTGCCGTACTATCGAGCCCTGCGCAACGCGACGCAATCCCCGCTGCTGGGTGCGCTCTGTGGGCAGCTTTTGCGGGACGAAGCCGCCCATCTTCAATATCAAGCTGGCACACTGGCGCGGCTGCGCCTTGGCCGTTCGGCAATTCGGCGTGCTCTTACCGAACTGTTTCATGCGGTTCTGTTGCATGGGACTGTGCTGGTTGTGTGGATGGAACACCGCAGCTTATTCCTGCGCGGCGGCTACACGCTGACGATGTTTCGCCGCGAGAGTGAACATGAACTGAGTACCGTGCATCTGGCTACGTACACCTACAACGCCCCCGTCCGATTGAACGCCCAACCCGCATGGACTTGCAACTCAAAGGAAGACTCGCTCTAGTTTCGCGACCACAGATGAGGTAGCCCCAGGGGACTCTTGCGCAGTATACTTCCGCATAAGCGACCATGCCAAGCGTTTCCATTGCCGCGCTATGAGTAGCGGCGTTATTGTCCTGCTGATTTGGCTCTATCTTGTATTCGCCCGTGGAAGATTCTGGCTAGTACGGGAGCGGAGGCCTGACGGGCCGTTGCGAACGCGGCCCCGGGTTGCCGTTGTCATTCCTGCGCGCGACGAGGCTGCGACGATTCAGGCATGCATCGCCTCGTGCGCATCACAGGATTATCCAGGCGAGTTTCAGATCTATCTTGTGGACGACCACAGCACGGATGGAACAGCGGAGCTGGCCCGCAAGAAATCCAGTGCGATCCACATCGTGCAAGCGGGCGACCTGCCGCCCGGCTGGACGGGTAAACTGTGGGCCATCCATTGCGGGCTCGAACAAGCGCGCAGGTTTCAGCCGGACTACGTTCTGCTTACCGATGCCGACATCTTCCACTCGCCGGAGACACTCTCTGGCCTGGTCGCACGAGCGGAGCAATTGAACCTCGACATGGCCTCCTACATGGTCCAACTACGATGCGAGAGTTTCGCGGAAAAGGCGCTGATTCCGGCGTTCGTCTACTTTTTCTTCCAGCTCTATCCGCCGCGATGGATTGAGGACGCTCACTCCGCGACGGCGGGCGCGGCCGGAGGCTGCATTCTGATTCGCAACTCCGCGCTGGAACGCATCGGCGGAATCGCATCTATCAAGGGTGAACTGATAGACGATTGTGCTCTGGCGGCGCGGGTGAAGCAGAGCGGCGGCAAGATCTGGCTGGGCATCACGTCCGCCTCCGCCAGCATCCGCGAGTACAACACGTTCGACGAAATCCGCCGCATGATCTCACGGACTGCCTTTACACAATTGAACTACTCTGCGTGGCTGCTGGCAGGAACCGTGTTGGGACTGATAGTGACGTACATCCTGCCGCCGCTGTTGTTGCTGGCCGGCAACATACCCGGAGCCGCTGCGTGCGCGCTGATGGCCATCAGCTATGTGCCGATACTGCGTTTCTATCGGCGATCACCGCTGTGGGCGATGACGCTGCCGTTGATCGCCATCTTCTACACCGCCGCTACCATCGACTCCGCCCTGCGCCACTGGAGAGGAGCCGGCGGGGAATGGAAGGGACGCTTTCGACCGTGATCAGCCGACCTCTTCGTTTGCGCGACGCAACAGCGCCCGCATATACGCAATGATGTAGGCGGTGCCCGCGCGATGCAGACCAGTGTCACCCGCCAGTTGCGGGACGTGATCCGGCTCGGCTGCTCCGTCGAAGTGGACCTGCCGCAGAGCTTTCATCACCTGGTACATGTCCATGTAACCGTCGTCGGGGAATGTCTCGACGAAGTGCGGCAGGGGCCCGGAGACGTTGCGGAAATGCACTTCCAGCAGTTTCCCGCGGCCGCCGAAATCGCGGATCATTTCAAAGACGTTCTTTCCCATCTGGTCGCCACCCTCAGACCATGTGCCCACGCAAAACGTGAGCCCCCAATACTTGCTGCCGCCTGCTATCTGCTCCGCGCGGTGATAGCCATCGTAGTGCGTGAAGATCTTGGCCACGCCATTCATCTTCGCCACCGGCGGATCGTCCGGATGCAGCGCCAGCTTTACTTTCGCCTCTTCAGCTACTGGCAGAACGGCCTTCATGAAGTAGGTATAGTTAGCCCAGATATCGTCGGCCGAGTACTCGCGTTCAAACGCCTGCTTCTCTACGCTTGCGCGAAAGTCCGCCAGGTCGAACTCGCGGGCCAGGTAGCCGCGGCGTTCCACGGTCTTCGTGGTGTAGGTGTTGGCCGGATGAAAATCGTACGACGAAATGGGAATTTCCAACTTTCCGATATCGCGTAAGAACGCCCGGTAGCGGTCGATGTCCTGATCGCGCCCAGGCAGGCCGAGTTGAAGCCGGGTGGAGCGGTACGAGTAGTGAACCGCGGAGTAGATGCGAATTCCGAACTTGGCGAAACGTTGCTGGGTAGCGCGAATGTGGTCGAACGATCCTTCTTCCGGTCCGAATTCCACTCTGGCCCAACGCATGCCGATCTGCTTCAGGAAGAGCAGATCGTCGTCGGTGATGGATTTCGCTACCAGCCGGTGACAGATCTTCGTGTTCGAAGCCGCGTGCTCATCGACGGCAAGTAGGGGCGAGGCCGCTGCCGCGAGTGCAAGCTTAAATAGGCTTCGCCTGTTCAATCTACAATGGTGTTGTCCGATGCTGCTAGCGATTCTGATCATCCTGGTTTCTCCATTCGTTGCCACCGCCGCGGAGGTGGAATTCAACCGCGACGTGCGGCCTATTTTATCGGACAAGTGTTTTACGTGCCACGGTCCCGACCCGGCGAATCGTAAGACCAAATTGCGTTTCGATATGGAGAGCAGCGCGGTCGGCGTGATTGTCCCAGGCGATCCCGCCAAGAGTAAGCTGTATCAGCGGATCAACTCCGGCAACAAAGCGACACGTATGCCTCCGGCCTATGCGGGCCACGACAAATTGGCCCAGGCGGATATCGATGTGATTCGCCGGTGGATTGAGCAAGGCGCGAAGTGGCAGTCGCATTGGTCGCTGATTGCACCCGTGCGCGCGGCGCTACCGGAAGTGAAACTCGCACAGTGGCCCCGGAATTTTATCGATCGGTTCATTCTGGCGCGGCTGGAGAAGGAAGGGCTGCAGCCCTCGGTTGAGACGGACCGCGCCAGGTTGATCCGGCGCGTGACTCTGGATCTTACCGGCCTGCCTCCGTCCGCGAGAGATGTAGAGGCGTTCCTCAACGACAACTCCGCGAATGCTTACGAGAATGTGGTGGACCGTCTGTTGGCGTCGCCGCGGTATGCCGAGCGCATGGCTTTTCGTTGGATGGAAGCGGCCCGGTACGCGGATACAAACGGCTACCAGACGGACGGGCCGCGCGATATGTGGCGCTGGCGCGATTGGGTGATTGAAGCGTTCCAGAAGAACATGCCGTTCGATCAATTCACCATTGAGCAGATTGCCGGCGACCTGTTACCGAATCCCACTCTGAACCAACGCATCGCCACGGCGTTTCACAGAAATCACCGGACCAGCGCGGAAGGCGGCATTGTGCCGGAGGAGTTCCGCGTGGAGTATGTTGCGGACCGCGCGGAGACCACGGCGAACGTTTGGCTGGGGCTCACTTTGGGCTGCGCGCGCTGCCACGATCACAAGTACGACCCGATTCAGCAGAAGGATTTCTACCGCATGTTTGCCTTCTTTAACAGCGTGCCGGAGAAAGGCAACGTTTACAATTTTGGCAATGAAGATCCGTTGATTAAAGCGCCCACGACGGATCAGCAGCAGCGCCTGCGGGAGTTGGACGGGAATGTGGCAGCGAGGGAACAGGAGTATGCAGCACTGAAGCCGATGATTGGGAAGGCGCAGCAAAAGTGGGAAAAGCGCGCGGCAATCACGGACTGGAATGTTTCCGAAGGGTTAGTTCTGCATCAGCCGCTTGGCGGAGAAGCCAGCCGCTTTGACGGAAAGCGCGTAGTTGAAACGGATGGCGAAAAGGTGAATTTCAACTATCAGGACCCATTTACGTTCGCTGCGTGGATTCAGCCCGAGTCTTCCAAAGGGGCCATCCTTTCGCATTCCGAGGATTTCTTTGAGGGTACGGGCCATGGCCTTTACCTGATTGACGGAAAGCTTCGGCTGCACGTGATATTCCGCTGGACGGATTTGGGATTGCGCGTGGAGACTGAGAATCCGGTGAAGCTGCATGAGCGGCAGCATGTGCAGGCGACTTACGATGGAAAACGCAAAGCATCCGGCGTACACATTTACATCAACGGGCAAGAACAGAAACTGAAAATTCTGTTTGATGAGCTGATCTGGCCCGTGAGTGCGAAAGTACCTTTTCGAATCGGCGCTGGCGGCGGACTGCGATGGGATGGACTGATTGAAGATGTGCGCGTATATAAGATCGCGCTAACGCCGGAACAGGCTGCGGTGGTGCCGCTGTTAAAATCCATTCGCGAGATTGCCGCAATTTCACCCGCGGCGCGCACCAAGGCCGAAGCGGACAAGCTGGCATTCTGCTTTCTTGAGAAATATGCACCGAAGGAAGTGAACCAGCGCCATGCCCGTCTATTGAAAGCGCGCGCGGCACGGGACATCTTCTACGAAACCGTACCAACCGTGATGGTGATGGCCGACAGCGCGACACCGCGCGACACGTTCGTGCTGAAGCGCGGCGCCTACGATAACCACGGCGAGAAAGTGAATCCGGGGGTTCCCGGTGTGCTGCCGCCGATGAAGCCGGAGTGGCCGAACAATCGGCTGGGCTTGGCGCGCTGGCTGGTGGATCCGGCGAATCCGCTGACTGCGCGCGTGATTGTGAACCGCTTCTGGCTGATGTATTTCGGCACTGGTCTGGTAAAGACGGTGGAAGATTTTGGATCGCAAGGGGAGCGGCCGACTCATCCGGAACTGCTGGACTGGCTCGCCCGCGAGTTTGTCGAGAGCGGATGGAATGTGAACGCGCTGCAGAAAACCATTGTGATGAGCGCCACCTACCGGCAGGCGTCGAAGCCAACTCCGGAGCTGTTGCAGCGCGATCCGGAGAATCGTCTACTGGCGCGCGGGCCGCGGCTGCGCCTGGGTCCGGAGATGATTCGCGATCAGGCACTGGCGGTTTCCGGCCTGCTGGTGAACAAGGTGGGTGGACCCTCAGTGAAGCCGAATCAACCGGCAGGGCTGTGGCAGGAACTGGCCGG
>JANYCV010000153.1 GCA_025360145.1 Acidobacteriaceae bacterium | reverse complement strand
AGTTTTCCACCGAAATTGCGGTCTTCATACTCTTGGTTATACCAGTTGGCATACTAAGAAACCAGCCCGCGGCCCCGCCGTGCAAAGCTCTACGCCGGATAATGTGCAAAGTGACAAAGAGGCCCCGCGGCGCGGGTTGGTATTAACGTGCTTACGATGATCTAACTGCCGGTCTTGAAAGGAATGTTGACCACGGAATAGCTGCCCGGTGTGGCGGCGTTCACGGTTGAAGCAACTCTCTCGACGTACAGCCGGACAACTGGCCAGCGCGACGTGCCTAGCTCTACGATCGCTATCTTTCCACCCTTAAGGTTCTGCTGGTAGCGGATGTTTTTGTCCGCCGTGAGGAAGACATCAAACCCCGCTGCTTCCGCTTCGGTTAGTAAATCGCCGTTGGAAAGCCTGTCCCATCCCTTATGCCCTGGTGTGCATAATGCCGTCAGGTGCATGTTCCTTAGTCCGTAGGTTTAGGGAAGGACCTGCCGACGAAACGCACGGCGCGAGTGCTGCTCTGCCTTCATCGCGAACACCTCGTCGCGCTGCACGGGTTCATTAAGAAAACGCGGGTTACCCCGGATGCGGATTTGGCAACGGCGCGCAAACGTCAGAAGGAGTTGGAACGATGAGCAAGAAGCATATGGGTTCGAGCATTGATGCCTTCCTCAAGGAAGTTGTCGCGTGGCAACTCGCCGAGGCGATGAAGGAAAAGAAAATATCCAAGAATAAGATGGCCACGCTGCTGAAGACGAGCCGGACCCAGGTTGACCGTCTGCTCGATCCCAAGAACGACATTACGCCCGGTAGCCTCCAACGCGCGGCTGCGATGGTGGGGCGGCGGGTGACGATCAAGCTGGTATAGGCCCAGATTGACTTGCCGGTATGTGACAGGAGCCACCTCACGTTGACTCATGAGAACGTGATTCCCGATTATGCGAGCCGCACGCAGGCCGGTTGGACGGGCATCCTGGACAAACTTGCGGTGACTATCGGGTGGCGGCAGTGTGGAGGCCGATATATACTGGTCTGACCGGGAGAAACATCCATGAGCGCTATTCCGCAAATGCAGTCCCCCATCACGCCCGAACGCATTTTTCAGGCGGCCAATGCGTTTCAACTCTCTCATGCGCTCGTTACTGCGCTGGAACTGAATTTGTTCAGTGCCCTGGCCGAAGGCCATACCGACGCCAAGCAGCTGGCTCTACGCTGCCAGGCGTCGGAGCGGGGCTGCCGCATTCTGTGCGATTTCCTGACCATTAACGGGTTGCTCACCAAGAACGAAGACCACTGGGGCCTCACTCCCGAAGCGGCGCTGTTTCTGGACCGGAAGTCGCCCGCCTATCTCGGCGATATGGTGGGCTTCCTCAATGCACCCGATGTGATGCGCGCTTACGAGGGGCTTCCCGACGCGGTCCGGAAGGGTGGGACCATACTAAATGATCAGGGCACCGTCACGCCGGACAATCCTATCTGGGTGAACTTCGCCCGGAATATGGCGCCGATGATGGCCGGGGCCGCTCAGGACATTGCCGGCCTGCTGGGCGATGGGGCTGGCGCGCCGTGGAAAGTATTGGACATCGCCGCCGGCCATGGTCTGTTCGGAATCGAGATTGCGAAGCAGAATCCGCAGGCGCAAATTGTGGCGCTCGATTGGGCCGCGGTGCTGGAAGTAGCGAAGGAAAATGCGGAGCACTTTGGCGTGATCGACCGGTACGATACCATCGCCGGCAACGCCTTTGAAGCGGATCTGGGCAGCGGGTACGATCTGGTCTTACTGACCAACTTCCTGCATCACTTTGATAGAGCTACGTGCGTTACCTTGCTGCGGAAATGCTTTGCCGCTTTGAAACCGGGCGGCCGGGCGGTTGCGCTTGAGTTTGTTCCCAATGAAGACCGCATCAGCCCGCCGTCAAACGCCGCCTTCGCTATGATCATGCTGGCCACTACACCGGCAGGGGACGCCTACACGTTCTCCGAACTGGAGTCTATGTTTGCAGAGGCGGGCTTTGTCTCCACGGAAATGAAACAACCGCAGCACTCGCCCGAACGCGTGCTGATCAGCCAGCGCTGAACCGCCGGGCGTTTACCGTCTGTCGTCGAAGCGTGTGGGTCTGGAATCGAGCTGCGCGTTGCGCACGCGTCCGTTATCGAAGTTCACCGAACAAGAGAAGCCGTAGATCTCCTCGCGGGCACCGCGATGAACATCAATTCTGCCAACTACCCAATCTTCACGGCCCGGATTGTCATCAGTTCTAGTCTGCAGGAAATGGATGTCATTGGCGCGGAATCGTTGTTCCGCCTGTCTGAATACTTCCTGCTGGCAAATACGGATCGCTTCCTCTCTCGCGAACCCATGGTTGTATTGGCGATAGTAGCCGCCGTCGCGATTGTTGCCGCGATACTGGTCGTCGGCGCGATCGCGGTTCTGATTGTTGTCACGATAAACCGGACCATTGCCGGCTATCGGTGGCTGATTCCGGTTATATCGTCCGTTTCCGCCGTCGTTGTAGCCGCCGCGCGAATCCCACAGGATATCGAAAGTGTATCCTTCCGCTCCGTTATCTTTGTCTTCGATTTCCACTACAGCCACTCCGCCGTTCCGTGGTTCGCGGATCAGGGTCTGCCGTCCCCGGCCATCAATGCCC
>JANYCV010000129.1 GCA_025360145.1 Acidobacteriaceae bacterium | reverse complement strand
GGCGACCTGCCCACCCATCCGGAGCTACTCGACTATCTGGCCGTGAACTTCATGAAATCCGGCTGGTCGCTCAAGAAATTACATCGCACTATCATGCTTTCGGCCGCTTACCAACAGAGCAGCGCGAACAACCCCGAAGCGCGGAAGCAAGATCCCGAGAATCAATTGTTGTGGCGAATGAACAGGCAGCGTCTCGATATTGAGGGCCTTCGCGACTCCGTCCTTGCCGCGTCGGGTCAATTGGAAAACAAGATCGGCGGTGTGCCCTTTGCGATAACTGCCAGCCCCACAGTTCCGCGCCGGACAGTTTACGGTTACATCGAGCGCGGACGAATTCCTGGAATGCTCGCCGCCTTCGATTTTGCCAGTCCCGACCAGCACGTTCCCCTGCGCTATACGACCACCGTCCCGCAGCAAGCGTTGTTTCTATTGAATAGCTCTTTTATGGCGGAGCAAGCGGAGCATCTGGCAAACAGGCCCGAGGTGACTGCCGATATAGACCCGGCGAGACGAGTGCAGCGTCTGTACCGCATCGTGCTGGGGCGCGATGCGACACCAAGTGAAATCTCGGCGGGCAGGAAATTCATCGATTCCGGCGGGGAATCTGCCGCGGCAGCGAGCGACGTCTCCCCCTGGCGGAATGGCTTAGGCGAATACGATGCCGCGACAAACCGGATGAAGACGTTCGCGCCATTCCGCGTTTTCACGGGCGATTCCTGGCAGGGTGCGTCGATGCTTCCCGATGCGGTAACCGGTAAAGCAAAGTTGGGCGCTGATGGCGGTGAGCCTGGAGACAATCCGCGGCAAGCCGTAATCCGTCGATGGACCAGTCCTGCTGCAGGCAAGATATCGATCGAGGGTACGCTTCGCCACGACCAGAACAGTCTGGGGAATTCCGGTGACGGCGTTCGGGGCCGCATTGTCTCGAGCCGCCACGGTGAACTGGCATCTTGGAGCGTGAACGGATCCAGCGCGGAAACACAGCTGAGTGGAATTAAGATCGAAAAGGGCGATACGCTGGATTTCGTCGCCGATGGCCTGGCGGATAGCGAGAATGACGGTTTCCGGTGGGCTCCAATCGTTAAAATGGCCGGAACAAAAGAGAGCGAGCCAAAAGAAACCGCATGGAGCGCGAAGGACGATTTTCGCGGCCCCGCGCCGCAGCCGTTAACCGTTTGGCAGCGTTATGCGCATGTGCTTCTGCAAACGAATGAATTCGCTTTCGTGGATTAAGGTAGCGCCTGACGAAGGAAGAACGACTAATCATGAAATTTCAAAACACATTCTTCACCCGCCGCGAGTTGTTGCAACGCACGGGAATGGGTATGGGCTCAGTCGCCCTCGCCGGTTTACTGGGAGACACGGGCGCGCTTCAAGCGCATGGCAGCACCGGTTCCGTGAACCCTCTCGCCCCGAAGGCCCCGCCCTTCCCCGCCAAAGCGAAGCGCGTGCTGCACCTCTTCATGAATGGAGGACCATCGCACGTTGACACATTCGATCCGAAACCCTCACTGACGAAGTTTTCAGGTAAGCCGATTCCGATCACGCTCAAGACGGAACGCCGCACTGGCGCTGCCTTCGGATCGCCCTTCGAGTTCAAAAAGTATGGCCAGAGCGGCACCGAGGTCAGCGAGATCTTCTCGAAAGTTGCGGAACATGCGGACGAGCTCTGCGTGATCCGGTCCATGTGCAGCGACATCCCAAACCACGAGCCATCCCTGATGATGATGAATTGTGGCGAGACGCGCCAAGTGCGGCCGAGCTTCGGGTCTTGGATCACGTACGGTCTCGGCTCAGAAAATCAGAATTTGCCCGGTTTCATCATTCTTTGTCCAGATGGTTTGCCCACGCAGGGTACGCAGAACTGGCGCTCGGCATTCCTGCCGGGTTCGTATCAGGGAACGCAGATCGATACTCGTCAGACGCAAATTGACAAGCTCATCGAGAATATCAAGAACAACTATTCGACCAAGCAGGCGCAGCGCCGCGATTTGGATCTGCTGTCCGAGTTAAACCGCGGCTATCAGGAGCGCCGGCAGGAAGACGAGCTTCTGGAGGCGCGGGTTCAATCGTTCGAACTTGCGTTCCGCATGCAAATGGAAGCCGACGAAGCGTTCGACATCTCGAAGGAGCCCGAGCACATCCACAAGATGTACGGCGAGGGATTGCAGGCGCGGCAGATGATGATCGCCCGGCGTTTGCTGGAACGCGGCGTGCGATTTGTACAGGTGTGGCATGGCGCGGGACAACCGTGGGACAGCCACGACGATATCAAAACCAATCACGGAAGGCTGGCGCGCGAGTGCGACCAACCGATTGCGGCCTTGCTGCAAGACTTGAAGCAGCGCGGAATGCTGGAAGACACGCTGGTGATTTGGGGTGGTGAGTTCGGGCGTACGCCGACCGTGGAACTGCCGGACGTCGGCGCCAACGGCGGGATGTCGAATGGCCGCGATCATAATCCATTCGGTTTCTCGATGTGGGTGGCTGGCGGGGGCATGAAGAAAGGCGCGGTTTATGGTGCGACGGACGAGTTCGGTTTTGCCGCGGCCGAGAACAAAGTACACGTACATGACCTACATGCCACGCTGCTGCATCAGCTTGGATTCGATCACGAGAAATTTACGTATCGATACGCGGGCCGGGATTTCCGTTTGACCGACGTCTCCGGACGGGTGGTGAAGGATTTGCTGGCGTAGGAGTGCGGGAACAACCCGGGGGCGGCTCGGGATCCGAATTCAGTCGAGGTTGCGGACAGACACCGCTGCTGAAACCTTATTCGGCAAAAGCCGGTCTGTCCTTCGAGATGGCAGTGCCGTCAAGAATTGCATGGTTCCGCTTTTTCCTCTTCGCGATGGTGCTCGCCCGCTACCGTCGATTGGTCAAGTCGCTGAAGAGAACCGCGCCCCCGAGAATACTTCGGACCCGGCGTTAGATGCCCGTGATCGGATCCTCTGCCCTGGAGACGCGGAGCGTGTGAAACCGCTGGCGCGCAAATTGGCCGCGAACATATTCTTTGAATCAATAAAGAAATCTGGGCCAGCCCGTTTCGGGTTGACTCGGGTCATGCGGTTGCGATACGCTCACTTGCGATGAGACACCTTCTTCTGACTCTAGCCATCACCCTGCCCCTGGCGTCGGCCGAGCTAACTTCCGGTCCCTCGCTCCCCAATCAACTCGTCAAGGATTGGGCCCAAATGCCCGCTGG
>JANYCV010000110.1 GCA_025360145.1 Acidobacteriaceae bacterium | reverse complement strand
CGCGAGTTCATCTTGAACCGACAAGTAGAGTGCGGTGCAGAGTCCCGCTACCGTAGGTAACAAAGACTGATAGGCAACGCTGGAAAATAGCGCCGTGGCCGCGTAGGCGAAAACCGACATCTGAAGACAAATCGCGGTGTTGCCGATGTTTTCCCAACGGTTTCCGCGCCGCAACTTACTCGCACGCATTATAGAGTTAGTCGCTTTGAAGCAGCTAAAAAGCACCGCCAGGTACAGGAATAATCCAGGAAAACCCATCTCGCTGGAAACCTGCGTGTAGGAATTGTGGCTCACCAGGAACGTTGTTCGCCTCCCCTGGCGCCGGAATTCTTCTTCGACGAATTCGGCGAACATACCGGGGCCGACGCCTAAGATGGGATGCTGGAACGTCACTGTGACGCTGAGTTTAAGGACGCGCTGCCGCGCTTCGGAGGAAGCAACCGCGATGTCCGTCAAATATTGGGAATCCCCTGTCGCCTCGTCGGCTTCGCTCGAGAACAGTGTGGTGTAACGATTGCGAAGGCCGCTCGGCACGATGATAAGCGCAAATGCGAAGAGAAAGAGCGAGAGCACTAGCAAGACAATCCGGTCCGACATGCTGGCCCGGACGAAAATGAAGACCAGCAGCGCCATGAAGCCGAAGAACGCTCCGCGTGAGCCGGTTTTCAGCATGACATAGAACACCAGACCGGTCAGCAGAAACGTCGGAATCTTGAAGAGCACGTTTTGCCTCGAGTCCTTCACCATCAGCCACAGAAATGGAAGTCCAATGAGCAAGATCTGCGCCAGATCGTTCGGATTTTGAAATTTCCCCTCGCTCAAGAACAGGCGGCCGGTGGAAGAGTTACCGCGTACGATGGCCAAAATCGAGAGAACGAGGACGGCGAACCCGAGCACTTTGATGGCGCGCAGGGTCTGATCGTACGTCGCGATCAAACCCACGATGCAAACATAAACCAGAAAGGCCTTGAGCCAGCCCTGCAACGTCAAAATGCTGCCGGCTCGCCAAAAGCTGAAGGGCGTCGCGATGGCCATCCAGACCGTAAAAGCTAACAGGTAGCGGCCGATCTTGTGCTGCCAGACGCGGAGGATGCCGCCGCTGAATATGGTGGCTGCCAGCACCAGACAAGAAACGATGAATGGAATTTGCAGCGCAGACGCCACCACGTCGAACGTTCTGCTATACAGGATGAAAAGAAACAGCAGCAGAATGCCGAAGCCAATGGATTGGAATGGATTGCCGACGCTGGTAACGTTCGGGAACTGCGTCGCTTGCGCAACGTTATTGTGCGGGGTCATGCTCTACCATTCTAAATCACGTGCCGCGGAGCGTGCGGCCGCGCGGCGGACCATTTGGGCTTGCTAAAATTCCAGGGGTAGATTGGGGTTGCAGCGGTTTCCGCCCTGAGAGCAGAATGGTTTCGGTGATCAGATCGTCATCCAATAGCAATGGGTATCTTGGCAGCAACCTAGGGCGCATGGCCTGATAGGAGTGCAGACTCTCTTCGGTATGGCCTACTCCTTTCACCAGTTTGAGCTTATACTCTTCCGCCACTGGCCAGTGTGCGCCTTAAAATGAGAACTACGTCGCTGGGAATGGCGGGCGCTTGCCGCCCTAGTCGAAGCTTCGGTCCTGTAAAAAGCTTCTTGGCGGCATGGGGACGGAGACCGTGCTAGGTGTTCTACACACTGGACGAGTTCCGGACACGCGCAACTGCCCCTAGCCGTTATCCTTCCACAACGCATCCGCGGGACTACTCCTCCGGCGCGATCGGCAAACCCCTGCGGCGTTACCAGTCCAGCGCCATCGACCTAGCAGTCGAAACGATTACTAACGGCCAGGACCAAATCTAACCCGTCATGCCAACGAGCACTGGCACAACCTCTACCGCGCTTTAGATCAAGATGCGGTTATCGAAAGCCCAGCAGAAGTTCTTCTGCGAGTTCCGCCCCGCTCTTTCACCTCATTGTCATTGACAAATGCCATCACGGGAGTGCTGCCGAAAAATCCGGCTGGCGCGAGATACTGGACATTTCTCAACCGGCTACCTTAATCGCCTGTCTCCGGCCGCACCAAAAACAACGGGATATTTATCAAAATGTCGACGGCTTCGGCGACCCGGTCTATCTACATCCATTACTGAAGGAAGTCATTAGCTATGGATTCACGCCCCCCCTACATGGTCGTACGGCCATATAGATCTAGATTCTGAAAAATACCATTCGGAGCGGTGCAGGACGGACCGCCACGGCATCGAAGTCAAGGACCGGCGCTTCAAACACCAGAGACTATGACACACTCGGGTCATTGACAACCGCATCGAACTTCCCGCAAAGAACGCCTTCACCCTTCTCAATGAGAGCAATGACCCCTTTCAGGAGGCGATGGTATCCTGCATGGATGATGAACACAATACTTGCGTGCGTCAAGCCGTCGTTGATTAGAGCGAAAACCTCAATGACGAGAATCACCGCCACGTTATGCGTATGATTGACGGCGATATGGCGGCGCAGGAGCCCTTAGTCAATTTCATTAATCGCAAAGCGGAATATCGGGTGACCGTCACCAGATCTCGCCTTGTTTCCGCCAGGGTGGGCGCTCATAACACTAGCGTGAAGATGATAAATTTGAATTTCAAGCGGCTGAGCCCCAGCAAACTTGCTAGCACTTACATTCGCCTAAATCGTCTTGTTAAAATTAACTACGTTTTGCACTTAAAACAAATTGCGGCGGGTGGAGGACTGGCCGCATGAAATTCGTGAGCCCCTCGATCATCGTCTACGAGCGCATTTGCGGCCGCTCGAAAGCCTTCAGCCTGCACTTTACGGGCAAATGCGATTGAATCCGGCTTACGGCCTTTATGCCACTTGAACCTTTTAATGATCCGGCGCTGCGCGACACCCTGGTCCGCTTCCTCCTAGCCACTTTCCGTCTGACTCCTGAGGCTCCTTTTGTCGAGCCAGCGCTGCTCCGCTGGAAGTACGACGAGCCCCGGCCCGATCACTCCGGCCCCCGCAGCTATATCTGGAGAGATGGTGATGACATCTCTGCCCACGCCTGCCTATGCCCGGTCACCTATACGCTGCCACACGGCGACGTCTCCGGAAGCTATCTCATCGACTGGGCTGCATCGCGCACATCGGCTGGTGCCGGCGTCAAACTCCTCCGTTCGCTAGCTCGCGAGTGCGACATTCTCTTCGCCGTTGGCGGCTCCGCAGACACCCGCAGCATTCTTCCGAAGCTGGGCTACCGTCATATTTGCGATCTGCGGTTTTACGTTCGCGTGCTTCGCCCGTGGCGCCAGTTTCAGACCGACCCTTTCCCCCGCCGCTGGAAGGCCCCTTTGCGGCTGGCGCGAAATACTATCTGGAGTTTAGCTCCTCTACCAGAGCCAGCGTCTGATTGGTCCGAACAGAGAATTACTACTTTTGAATTGCCTCCGGCCGCCTCTTCATCCGAGCAGGCCAAAAACTCTATGCAGGCCCTGCTTGATGCCCGCGCCAATTCACCCTTCCCTTGCAGCCGGCGCACTCCGGAGTTGATGAATTACTATTTGCGCTGTCCTTCGGCTGTTTTTACTGCCTCCCTACTCTTCCGCGCTGGAACTCCGTTTGGATGGTACGTCCTCAGCCGCGTCGGGGGGCAGGTCCGGATTGCCGATATATGGGTCAATTCCGGCTTCGCAGACGACTGGTCCGCCGCCTATATGCTCGCCGGCCGCACCGCGTCGGCTGATCCGGAGGCATGTGAACTGATAGCCTCCGCTTCCATTCCACCCGCGGTTGAAGGTGTGACCCGCGCCGGCTTCAGATTTCGTCATGCCGAGCCTGTCTTTGTCCTTGACCGCCAGAAGCTCTTCGCCGCCTATAATTCGTTGAACGTAACCTTCCTGGAAAGTGATCTCGCGTACGGAATGGACCCAACGTACCCATACCTTACGTGATTCAGACAGCGGATTCGGGTGGATCGTACTCTTTCTAAGAGTGTCTTCCATCGTTGAGTCCAGACTTCCTTCGCTCAGCTAAAGCGGGACGGGCGCACGCTTCACCCTAATCGCTCGATAAGCCTCGCTACCCTGCTTGAGCGGTAAGACGCGCCCCGTAAAAGCCATTCACGCCGGTCGCTGGCCGGTAATCGGCGGTGGTCCGAGGCGTTCGGCTTGCCCGAGACCGCTACGGAATGG
>JANYCV010000109.1 GCA_025360145.1 Acidobacteriaceae bacterium | reverse complement strand
GCGTAAGCAGGCAACGGCGGCCGTAATCGTCGGTGGGTTGCTTGCCGATGCCGTACATGTCCAGCGTTTCCTGGGGTTCGGTGGAAAGATCGAAGACGGCGGGCGCCTCGGTCTGCATTTTGAAAGCGAGGTCGTAGGCGTGGATACGGGCGGCGTACTCGGCGTCGTCGGCAGCCATGTTGGCTTCGTTCAGGCCTTTCAAAAAGTCGAGGGTTTTGCGCCGCTCCGCCATGCTTATGCCTGTCGGCAGGTCGAGATTCAGCACCGGCTTGTCGCCTGGGCGAAACATGGTCGGTTGGTAGATGGCCGGCAGAAAGCCATTGCCGTACATTGGCTGGCCGGCTTCTTGCGCGCCATGCGGGTCCGGCATCACGACGTAGGCGGGCAGGGAATCGCTCTCCGATCCCAGGCCGTAGAGCGTCCATGCGCCCATGCTGGGGAAGCCCGGAATCACGCGGCCGGTGAACAGTTGATACTGCGCCGCTGAGTGGACCACCATGTCGCCGTGGCAGGAACGGATGACCGCGAGGTCGTCCGCGCATTCCGCCGTGTACGGAAAGAGATCGGATATTTCAATGCCGCTTTTTCCATGTTTCTTGAAGGTGCGTTTGGTGCCCAGCAGTTTGGAATCTTCATTGACGAACTGGTACTTTGCTTCGCCGAAACTGGCGGGGCGCTTCTGACCGTTGAGTGTGTTCAGCAATGGCTTCGGATCGAAGGTCTCCATCTGGCTGGGACCTCCGGACATGAAGAGGAAGATCACCGACTTCGCCTTTGCGGTCATGTGAGGAGCCTTCGGCGCCAACGGATTCAAATTCAGATGGGTGCCTGAGGTTGCCGCGCGGAGAACTTCCTGGTGCAGCATAGAACCCACTGCCAGTGCTCCAAATCCGCCAAAGGCGTCACAGAGAAACTCTCGTCGATTGCGTGTGATCCGGATATGTTCTGACATGGCTTAGTTCACGTAAAGAAAAGCATTCAGGTTGAGCATCGCAAGGGCAAACTCGCGGCGCGATTGCGTTTTGAGAAACGCCAGCGACTGGGCTAGTTCCTTTGGATTCGGTGCGCGGCCGGAGACCAGACGATAGGCCAGGTCGACCTGCTTGCGCGGGTCGGGGCCGGCTTCGGTGGCAAGCCGGGTCATCAACGCTTCGGCCTGTTGATTTGAAATATCTCCGTTCAGCAGTTCCAGGGCTTGCGGGGCGTGGGTGCTGGTGGCGCGGCGCTGGCAACTGGTTAACAGATCGGGCGCGTCGAAAACTTCCATGAAGGGCAGGTGCAAATTGCGTTTCGCGATGAGATAGATGCTGCGCCGGTTATATTCGGAGACGTCCTTCGGCGGAGTCCACTGGCTGGGTTTGTAGAGCGCATTGACCAGACCCTTATCGAGGGGAATCATGACGCTGGGGCCGCCCGCCTTGGAGTTCAGCTTGCCGGAAACTGCCAGCATCGCGTCGCGAATTTCTTCGGCATCCAGGCGGCGGCGGCTGAACTTCCACAGTAGCGCGTTCTCCGGATCTTTCTCCGCGGCAACCGCGTTCACGGTGGAGGAAGCCTGGCGGTAGGAGTTCGTATTCAAAATCATGCGGTGGATGTGCTTCACGCTGAATCCGCTTGCCACAAATTCGTTTGCCAGATAGTCCAGCAGTTCGGGATGGCTGGGGCGAGTGCCCATGCGTCCGAAGTCGTTCGCGGTTCCGACTATGCCACGGCCAAAATGATACTGCCAGATGCGGTTCACCATCACGCGGGCGGTGAGCGGATTGTCCGGATCGGTGACCCACTTGGCCAGTTCGGCGCGCGGATGTTGCAGATCCTGGGGAAGCTCCGGCGCGGCATCGGGCAGCAGAATTCCCAACGGCCGCATACCGACTGCAGCGCCCTTATTCTGATATTCGCCACGCGCCAGGATGTGGATGGGGGACTTGTTCTCCATATCGTTGGCGACGGATTGGACGGCAGGAATCGGTTCGGGCATAGCCTCCTGCAGCTCTTCCATCTTCTTCAGGATCTCCTGGCGCTGATCCGGAGTGGTGCCGCGCATGGAGCTCTTGAGCTTTTTCAACTCCGTCTCGATCGGTTCGGCCTTCGCTTTCCACGCCGCTTGTTCTTCAACGGTTGCGCGCGGCAGGTCTTTGTCTTGTGCCGCTGCGAAAAATGCTTGGATGCGGTAGTAGTCGCTCTGGCGAATGGGATCGAACTTATGATCGTGGCAGCGGGCGCAGCCGAGCGTTACGCCTAGCAGCGCGGAGCCGACCACGTTCGTCATTTCGGTGAGTACTTCATTACGGCTGCTGGCAACTTCCTGGTTGCCGGCGTTCTTACGCAGCGGGCCCAGACGATTGAAGCCGGCCGCGATCAGGGTTTCATCTTCCAGCGGCGCGATTTCGTCGCCAGCTAATTGTTCGGTGACGAAACGGTTGAAGGGCTTATCGTTTTGGAATGCCCGGATCACATAATCGCGATAGCGCCAAGCGTCCTTGCGATGGGTATCGTATTCGAATCCGTCGGTTTCCGCGAAACGCACTACGTCGAGCCAATGCTGGCCCCAGCGTTCGCCATAATGCGGGCTATCGAGCAGACGATCCACCATTTTCGCGTAGGAATTCGGGTGCTTATCGGCTATGTACTGCTCGATTTCGGCGGGAGTCGGCGGCAATCCGGTGAGGTCGAAATAGAGGCGGCGGACCAGAGTTGAGCGGCTGGATTCAGGCGAAGGGCGGAGATTTTCCTTCTTCAATTGGGCGAGGATGAATGCGTCGATGGGGGTTCGAGCCCATGCGCGATCGGCGGAGGCGGTGAACTTCGGCACTTCCGGTTGGGCGCGTTTGACGAAGGCCCAGTGGCGGCGCTCGGCGGGCTTGTATGTACCAAGCGGAGCGTTTGGCGCTGCCAGAAGTAGGCCCGGCACCATCCACATCACAGACAGCATTATCTTCTTCATGATCCAACCCAATTATGTACCTTTCCGGTGGTCGTCACAAGGGGGGAACGACGGTGTTTCTATTGATGCTGCTGGGGATTCTGTATGGCTGGCGGCGAGTCCGGATGTGAGACTATCGAATTTGAGGAAGCTGGGTATGTGCTTCACTCAAGTAATTACTACGGCAGCAGCCCAGCCCAGGTAGGGCGGGACCCTTGGCCGGCGCGGGACGCCTTCGTCCCGTTGCTGGAAGCGGGACGAAGGCGCCAATGCGCCAGCCACACGAAACGCTGCGAGACCGTACCCGCTTGAGTCAAGCACATACCCAGTTTGAAGAATATGACTCGAAATTTGCTCTCCGTTGTTGCTGAAATGGTTGCCAAACCGGGTAAGGAAGAGGAACTGAAACGCCATTTGATTGCGCTGGTGGCACCCACGCTGAAGGAAGAGGGCTGCGTGCAGTATGACCTGCACCAGAGTACCAGCGAACCTGGCCGGTTCGTGTTTTATGAGAATTGGACTTCACGGGAGATGCTGGATCGACATGCGAAATCGGAGCATATTACTGCTTTTCGCGGGATACGGGATGAGTTTCTGGCTGAACCTGGGCGTGTGTTGACTTATACACGGATTGCTTAGGGGCTTGGCCTTCGTCCGAGCGCGAGCAGGGGCGCGCGCCGGCGAGGGCGCCCGCCCTACCTTGGTCTGGTTGAGGATTATCGATAGTTAGACCGGACGGGGCACTCGTTTGAGCAGTTGCACAACGGGAGGATCAGCAGGAGCGCGAATGCCGGTCGCATGTTTTAATTTTACAACCGCGAGGGTGGCCGCGATACAATAACAGTCCAATCATGCTCATCGAAAACAGTAAAGGCGGCTACTCATTTCTGAAGGGCAGCGCGCCGTATTCGGCGGGAGTAGTGGCAAGTCGCGGATTTCGAATCGACCACGCCCGTCTGTCAAAACCGCTGCCGATTGCGGCTGCATTTGAACGGATCGATGCCTACTTGAAGGCGCTGTGCGCGATGGAGCTCCGGTCGCCGAACCCGGTGGCGCGGACCAACGTGGCGCCGGAGATTGCGCCGCCGTCCGAGCCGGTAATAACGACAGTTTTCGGAAGCGCGTGAAGAACGGCTTTGGTCACGAACTTAAACTCATTCCCGAAGATGCACATGGGAACGCCGCAGTAGGAGGCGACTGAACAGAATCCGCTCCAACACGAGGAGGCAATGAGCCCACAACAGACCATCGGCCATTATCGCGTGACCGGCAAGCTGGGCGAAGGCGGCATGGGCGCTGTGTATCGCGCGACCGATACCAGGCTCGGGCGCGATGTGGCCGTGAAACTCCTCAACCAGGCGCTGGCCGGCGATGCCGATTACATGGCCCGCTTTCAGCGCGAAGCCAAGGTGCTGGCGTCGCTGAATCATCCGAATATAGCGACCATTTACGGGCTGGAGGAGTCGGGCGGCGTCCGCGCTCTGGTCATGGAACTGGTGGAAGGTCCAACCCTTGCGGACCGGATCGCCCAGGGGGCCCTGCCTCTGGAGGAAGCGCTGTTCATCGCCAAACAAATCGCGGAAGCATTGGAGGCCGCGCACGAGAAGAGCATCGTGCACCGCGACTTGAAGCCGGCCAACGTCAAAGTTACGCCGCAAGGCGTGGTAAAAGTGCTCGATTTCGGCTTGGCGAAAGCGGCGGAGTCCGGTACGCCGAAAGGGGATGCGGCGAATTCTCCGACGCTGACGATACGCGCCACGCAGGCCGGCTTAATCATAGGTACAGCTGGGTACATGTCCCCCGAGCAGGCATCGGGAAAACCGGTAGACGAGCGCGCCGACATCTGGTCGTTCGGCGTGGTGCTTTGGGAAATGCTCACTGGGAGGCAACTGTTTGCCGGCGAGACCATCTCCCACACGCTGGCCAATGTGCTGCGGGGCGAAATCGACTATAGTATGCTCCCGGCGGGAACGCCGGCTGCCATCCGGGAACTGCTTCGGCGGTGTCTGGATCGGGATCTCAAGAGCCGCCTGCAGGCGATTGGCGAGGCACGGATCACGATACAGAAATACCTGGCCGATCCGGCAGGGGCATCCGCCGTGACGGAGCAACAGGCAACTCCGAGGTCCAGGCGGCACGTAGTTCTTTGGGCGGCTGCAGCGGGCGTGCTCGCGGTAGTTGCGGCCGCCACGTCCTGGATTGCCTGGCGAGCCACGCAGCCCCTGGAACATCCTTTGATGCGGCTGAGCGTAGACTTGGGACCGGCTGCGATGACCGGCCTGAATGTCACTGCGGCCATCTCGCCCGACGGAAAGCGACTGGTCTATCCGGCTCGTGGACCGAATGGCAAGCAGCAGCTCGCGATACGAATGCTCGACCAGCAACAAGCCACCCTGCTCGCCGGCACGGAGGGCGGCGCTGATCCGTTCTTCTCTCCCGATGGCCAATGGGTCGGCTTCTTCGCGGATAACAAGCTCAAGAAGATTTCCATCCAGGGCGGGGCGCCGGTCAATCTGTGCGACGCCGTCTTTGATTACGGGGCCAGTTGGGGAGAGGACGGGACCATTGTTGCGGCGCAGTCCCTGCTATCCCCCCTATCCCGGGTGCCCGCCGCCGGCGGGAGGCCGCAGCCTCTCACGAAGCTGCGTAGAGGCGAAGCAACGCACCGCTGGCCACAGGTCTTGCCCGGAGGCCAAGCCGTTCTCTTCACGGCCGCTCCCAGCGGCGTCGTGTCGGGGAACGGAAGCATCCAGGCAATGTCGTTGAAGACGGGCGTGACCAAGACGTTGCAGCCTGGGGGATACTTCGGCCGGTACTTGCCGACGAATGGAAGGAGCGGCCATCTGGTCTATCTCCAGCAGGGGGTGCTGTTTGGTGTGCCGTTCGACCCCGATCGGTTGGAGGTTCGAGGCACGCCGGCGCCGCTTCTGGAGGATGTGGCTGCAAACCCGGCTCTAGGCGGAGGGCAATTCGATTTTTCGGCTACCGGAACCTTGGTGTACCTGTCAGGCAAAGGGGCGGCTCGGCACTGGCCCGTGGTGTGGCTCGACAGTTCCGGCCGAACGCAGCCTCTGCTGGCCACGCCAGGCGCCTATACCTTTCCTCGCTTGTCGCCGGATGGGCGGCTGCTGGCGGTTCAGATCAGTTCCCGCGACGGTAGTGACATCTATCTTTACGACTGGGGACGGGACGCGCTGACACGGCTCACGTTCACCGGGCATGCGCAGATACCGGTGTGGGCCCCGGACGGGAAGCACATCGCCTTCCAATCGGTCGAGCGAGGTTTCGAGATCTGGTGGATGCGCAGCGACGGCTCCGGAGAGGCGCAGCGACTCCTGGAGCGACAAGACACCCTGGTTCCGTGGTCCTTCTCTCCCGACGGCCGGCGCCTGGCTTACTTCGAGTTGAATCCCGACACCGCTAGCGACATATGGACACTGCCGTTGGACACGAGCGATCCCGACCATCCCAAGCCGGGCAAGCCGGAACCCTTTCTTCGCACACCAGCGTCTGAGAATGTGCCGGTTTTCTCACCCGACGGGCGCTGGATCGCCTACCGGTCCACCGAATCGGGAACAACTGAGATCTTCGTGCGGCCTTACCCGGCCGGGAGCGGTGGAAAATGGCAGATTTCGACCGGCGGCGGGCTGTACGGAATGTGGTCCAACAACGGCCGGGAGTTGTTCTATCAGACCCTGGACAACCGGATCATGGTAGTGGAGTACACAGTGCATGGCGATTCGTTCGAGCCGGGCAAGCCGCGCGTGTGGTCCGATAAGCAGATCTTTTATGCCGGGGGTCTGAACATGGCTCTGGCGCCTGATGGGAAGCGCTTCGCCGTGTTCCCCATGCCGGAAGCCACGGTCGGAGAGAAGAATTCGGTACACGTCACTTTTCTGCTGAACTTTTTCGACGAACTGCTGCGACGCCTCCCATAAGCCCTCAGCCCAACATCGCTCATGCGGCGGCGGGCGCCCCCGAACACATGAGCGTAACCGCGCATTGTAGCGGACGGCAACCCGGTCGCATCTTCGCCCATCCCGTCCATGCACGACTACGATTCTACGGCCTCGGGCAGGTTCATCATGATGGATTTCTTGTGTCCTGTCCTTCGTAAGAGTTGACAACAAACGTAAGAGCGCGACCTGGGGGGCGCGCGCCGGCGAGGGCGCCCGCCCTACCTTCTTCGGAATTACTTATGGAGTGCGAAGCGGGCGGCGGCGGAGGCCTAGTTGCGCCAGAGCAGCCTCGCCACCTTCTTTGTTCATCTGCCAGTATTTCAACCGCGTGGATTTGAGCAACTCGGCATGTTCGCCGGCTGAGGTTTCCCAGCGGAGGATGCGATGCGGCGCGGCTTTCTCTACGGTGAACTTTCGCTCGAAGCCTTCGATCTTGGCGGAATAGATCTCGGTGGCGCCGCCGCCGGAGGTGCGGGAGAGTGTGGCGGGCTTCCAGGCCAGCGGCTGATGAGCGTGCCGCGCGGCCTGCAGCGAAGGCAGTAGCATCACCTCGCGTTTTTCTCCGGGGGAGAGCGCGGGCGCTGCCATGCCGCGGGCCCAGAGCGGAAGCTGATCTTCCGTTACTCCGTTCGCGGGATAGCTGAGTTGTTGGTCCTGATCCGCTTCGCCGTCGAAATAGCTGTGGGACTGGGATCGCACGGCTGAGGGGTCGAAGAGCAACTGGTGATAGACGTGGCCGCACCATTCCTGTTCCGAGAATGAGATTTTGGTGGGCGATCCGGCCGGGCGGCTGTTGACGGGAGCCAGAGCGGCAAACGTGCTGGTCATGTTGTTATAGTCGTAGATTCCCGTTTGGAAATCCTGAATCAGATTCAGTTTCATGACCGGGTATTGATCGGAAGGCGGATGCTTGCCATCATCCGCTTTCACGCGGAGCTGGTTCGAGAATGTTTCACTGACGAAGATGGTGACGGCTACACCCTTGCGCATTTGACCGTAGCGCGGGTAGGTCAAATCGTAACCGGCCAACTCCGCCTGGCCATCGCCCCAGGTTTTCCAGAATGTGGCATCAATGGTTATACCGCCGGGCGCGATGTTTGCCGCGTGTACGGTTTCAGGCGCCTTTGAGCAATTGCACAACGGGAGGATCAGCAGAAGCGCGAATGCAGGTCGCATGTTTTAATTTTACAACTGTGAGGGTGGCCGCGATACAATGACAGTCCAACCATGCTTATCGAAAACACCAAAGGCGGCTACTCATTTCTGAAGGGCAGCGCGCCGTATTCAGCGGGAGTCGTGGCGAGTCCCGGATTTCGAATCGATCACGCCCGGCTGTCGAAACCGCTGCCGATTGCGGCGGCATTTGAACGGATCGATGCCCACTTGAAGGTGCTGGGAAGGCCGTCGCAGGCGCTGTGCGCGATGGAGCTGCGGTCGCCGAAACCGTATACGTTTCAGGGCTTCGGCGATTTCAATGCGGGTTACGTGAAGTTTTTAGAGAAGCGGGAGATTCCGGTAAACGGGTTGAACCCGGTGGCGCGGACCAACGTGGCGCCGGAGATTGCGCCGCCCTCCGAGCCGGTAATCTACGCGTTTTCGTACACGGTGCCGTCGCGCCAGCCGGGCCATAGTTTTGTTGTTGCGGGTGCGGGCGAATTGCCCGAAGGCACCATCGATCCGCATGACGTGATCCGCCGCGGGGAAACATCGGCTGACGCGATGCTGGAGAAGGCTAAATTTGTGCTGGGATTGATGGATGCGCGGGTGAAGAACCTGGGCGCGAAGTGGGATGACGTTACCACGGTGGATGTGTACAGTATCCATAACATCCATCCGTTTCTTGCTTCGCAGATTGTACCGAAGGCGGGGAATGCGCATCACGGGATTACCTGGCATTACACGCGGCCGCCCATCACGAGTATTGAGTTCGAGATGGACGTCCGCGGTTGCCCGAATGAACTGGTGATCGCGAGCTAAGACCGCAGGCCCGTTTACCGGTTTGCCTGATGTGTGGCGAGGGGGGAGAGGGTTCCGGTCGTTGTGCTACCGGGGATGCGGTTGTTTCCGTTGAGAACGCCGGTTTTGTTACTCAGCAGAGTGCTGTTCTTCAGCCGGACGATGGACTTCGCCCCTTTCGCCAGGACGCCATAAAAGGTGCTCTGGCAGGACTTTGATCGCGACGTCGCGCCCGAGCCGAGGATCGCGCGATACGCCTCGCCCATTCCGGCGGCGCCGACAAGGGCGAGAGTTTCATAGGGATCCAGGCGCGTTCCGATGGTCAGACTCATAACGCCAAGTTCATCCGCCTCAAAATCTGTTGAAATCGTGGCTCGGAACGCAGCGGGTCGAACCTCGGATCTACCTTCACGAGTACACCAGACATGCCGCGAGCATCACACCCCTTCTCCAGACTTATCAGTGCGTCTTCAATATCGCCCAAGCCCGCATAGATCACCGCGACCGAGAGGAAATCGATGGTTTCCCGCTTCGCCCGGTCGAGGAGTTCTTCGAGAATCCGCCTGGCTTCTGCCTTGTCCCCCGCAACGGCATAGGCGTGTCCCAGGGAGCCCACCCCCCATGACACACCCCGGCCGCCGAGATCCAACGCCGTCTGCAGCTCCCGGATCGCCTCCGGATATCTCGCCTCCAGCAAATAGGCCAGTCCCAGCCAGAACCTCAAAAGGAAATAATGCGGATCGTTCTCCAGGCCTTTCAAGCTCCGCTCGACAGCCTCGGCGTAGCGCCGGGAGGTGAGGGAGTTCATCGCCGCTCCATGCATGACCACCGATGACAGCGGCTCCAATTCCATCGCGCGACGGATCTGCTGTTCGGCTTCTTCGAAACGTCCCATTGAGGTCAGCATGAGGCCATACCAATATGGTGTCACCCAATATCCGGGGTTCAGTTCCAGGGCTCGCTGGAATTCCCTCTCGCCGCCGGACCAGTCCCAGTCCAGATACGCCCGGATGAAGCCCAACGAAGTATGACCTTCCGCCAGTTCGTCGTCAAAAGCCACTGCTGCCACCGCAGCCGCTTTGGCCTTGGCGAGTGCCTCCTTGGAAGGGAGGATCGAATACACGCCCAAAATGCTGTAGCAATCCGCCAGGCCGGAGTAAGCAATGGCGTAACTGGGGTCTTTTTCAATCGCCTTCTGAAAATATTCGGCGCCTTTCTTCACGTGGTCCGGCGTCCGTCTGGTCCAGTGGTGCCGGCCCCGCAGATAGAGCTGATAAGCTTCGGGGTCCTCAGTAAAACGCTTCGAAAGGCGGATCTTCTCCTGCCCGCTGAGTTTCATGCGCAGGCTTTCGGAGATCTTTCGGGCGATCTCCTCTTCAAGGGCGAAGATGTCCGAGAGTTTACGATGGTAGCGTTCGCCCCAAAGCTGAGATCCCGCGGCCACATCCACCAGTTCCGCGCTGACCACCAGATTGTCGGCGCGCTGGATCACTCGTCCTGTTAGCACCACGCGCACATTTAGCTCGCGTCCGGCCATCTGCGGGTCCACCTCGCGCGCTTTGTATCGGAACGCGGTGCTCCTCGGCGTCACGCGGAGCTGCGCGATCTGCGCCAGGGTGTTCATGATGCTCTCTGTGATCCCATCGCATAGGTATTCGGTATCGGGATCGTTACTCGCGTTGGTGAAGGGCAGAACCGCGATAGAGTCGATGGCGCGAGGCGATTGTGTGGCGCCGCTCGGGACGTTTAAAATCGCCTTGAAATGAAAGGCCAAGTCGTGCGCGGATTGGAACCGTTCCCCGGAGTTCTTTTCCAGGCAACAGAAGATCAGACGGTCGAATTCGGGAGGAACCTGTGCTCCGGAAGCCGCGAGTTCCCCAGGCGTGTCGCGCAGAATCGACGACATTGTTTCCGCCGCGGTCTGGCCCGGAAAAGCGCGCCGCCCCGAAACCATCTCGTAGAGCACGCATCCCAGAGAGAAGATGTCGCTGGCCGGGCCGGCAGAAGCGCCGCGAACCTGTTCCGGCGACATGTAGCCGGGGGTGCCCATCAGCGTACCGGCTTCGGTTTGGGTGTCCGCATCGACCCCCGTCCGCGCGGCTTCGACTCGCGCCAGTCCGAAATCCAAGACTTTGACCCGGCCGTCCAGTGTGAGAAAGATGTTTTCCGGTTTCAGGTCACGGTGCGTTATGCCTTTGGAATGGGCTGCTGCAATCCCCTCCGCTAAGGCCGCTCCAATTTCCACCGCCTTGCGCCAGGGCGTCGGGCCTTGCATGAGCCTGGCGCGCAGCGATTCACCTTCCAGCAATTCGGTGACGGCGTAACTGATTCCATTCTCGGTGCCGGTATCGAAGATAGCCAGGAGGTTGGGGTGTGAGAGCGCCGCCACTGCTTTGGTTTCGCGGACGAACCTCGCCAGGGCCTGAGGATTTTGCGAAAGGTGCTCCGGCAGGACCTTGACCGCGACGTCGCGCTCCAGACGCGAATCCCGAGCACGGTACACTTCCCCCATGCCACCCGCGCCAATAGGCGCAAGGATCTCATATGGGCCCAGGCGGGTTCCGGCCAGAAGTGCCATAGCTGCTTAGTTTCTCACACTGGCACGGAGCTTTGCCGATTACCTGGCATTACACGCGACCGCCCATCACGAGTATTGAGTTCGAGATGGACGTCCGTGGTTGTCCGAATGAATTGGTGATCGCGAGCTAAGACCGGATGCGGTTGTTTCCATACGACAGAACCTGGTCGCCGCCAAAGCTGAGAACGGCGGTTTAGCCTATTCTTAAGAGAAGATGCTGCACTTCACAGAAGAAGACGTCCGGCGCATGCTGCCTATGAACGAGGCGATCCGCTGCATGCGAGAAGTGTTCACCGCCCTGGCGAAAGGCGAAGCGCAGAACCAGCCCCGGCGGCGACTGGCGCTGCCGACTGGTTCGATGCTGCACTCGATGGCAGGATCGTTCGGGAAATACTTCGGGACCAAAGTCTACTCCACTAACCCGAAACACGGAGCGTGGTTTACGTTTTTGCTTTACGACGCAGAGACGGCCAAGCCGCTGGCGGAGTTTGAGGCGAACTACCTGGGGCAGATCCGAACCGGAGCGGCCAGCGGATTGGCTGTCGATCTGTTGACTCATCCATTGGCGGGAAAAGTCGGGATCATCGGTAGTGGTTTTCAGGCTCAAACTCAACTGGCTGCCGTACGCGCCGTGCGAGAAGTCCGGTCGGTGAAAGTATGGAGCCGAAGCGAAGAGAAGCGGAATCAATTTGCCGCGGCGAACTACGCGGTGGCGACCAAGTACGCGGAGGAGGCTGTAGCGGATGCGGACATCGTCATCACTGCGACATCTTCAAAGGACCCGGTGCTGGAATCGGGGTGGGTGAGCGGTCCGGTTTTTATCGGCGCAATGGGCGCGAACCACGCCAATCGAAGAGAACTGCCGTCCGATCTTGTGCGGAGTGCGGCCCGAATAGTGGTGGATAGTCTGGAGCAGGCGCGCCTGGAAGCCGGGGACCTGGTTCTTGCGTTGGACGGCCGCGAGTGGAATAAGGTAACCGAACTTGCAACCGTAGCACAGCATGGACGAACCCCGGGGACCGGGGTTACCATATTCAAATCAATTGGCTTGGGCGTGGAAGACGTTGCCGTAGCGGCGTCTATTTATGAGCGCTATTCTTGAGCGTTAACCGATTGCTCGGAGTCGCGCCAAGCGCTTATTTTCAGCCGCCGACAGACCCAGCACAGGCTCTCAGTGGAATTCGGAGCCGAATCGGACTGACAGATTACGCAACGCGTAACAGGCTTGACAGTATCGCCCTTCAAAGCCAACTTAGCTTGCTCTAGAAATTGCTGATCCACCACAACTGGCTCGCTGATTGATGGTGCAGTTTTCCTTTTCATTTGGCCTCGATGACGAACTTTTCCTCTGCAACCAATATACACAACTGGAGGCGGATTACGCAGCCCGATCGTATCGGAACACAAAACCGGCGTCGATCGACGAGCCGCAATGGGCACACTTCTGGCCCGGCGTAACCTTGGCCAGTTTCCCGGAGAAAGTCACCATGGCTTCCACGGTGTGGGTACACATCGGGCAGTATACCTGCGACTTCGCTTCATGAGCTTTCAATACGTCACTAAAACTTTTCATCACATCCTCCTTTACAACACACCATCTATGACGCACATCAATGGCCAAAAGATCCGGAAATTTCAATCCTTTATTTTGCCGTCTGTTAGCTTATCGGCGGACGTCGGTGATATCCAGTGAAGAGCGTGAAATATTTTCCGATCAGGAAAGTTTAGCCGCCCATCACTCCGATGATGGCGACTGTGATAGCGGATGCGCGGATAAAGCAGAACTAACAGGAACATCACAAAAGCAAAGATGGGCCGCTGTCCGCAGATTTCGAACGGTTCCAACGGGGTTCTCCAAACAAAGAAGTCTGGCGGGCCGCGACTAGTACTTTTCGGAGGAAAGTTGCCCGTACAATAGTAGTTTCATGAGCAATTTGGCATTTTTGTTTCCTGGACAGGGCTCGCAGTTTGCCGGAATGGGGAGGACGCTGGCCGAGGCGCACGTCGAAGCGCGGCAGGTGTTTGAGGAAGCGGATGATGCGTTAGGTTTCCGGCTGTCGACGCTGTGCTTTGAAGGCCCGGACGAAGACTTAAAACGGACGGAAAATACACAGCCGGCCCTGCTGACGGTTTCAGTGGCGGCCTTTCGCGTTCTAGCGGCGAAGGGTGTGCTGCCGGAATATGTGGCGGGGCACAGTCTGGGGGAATATTCGGCGCTGGTGGCATCAGGAGCCCTGGCGTTCCGCGATGCTGTGCAACTGGTGCGGAAGCGCGGCCGATTTATGCAGGAAGCGGTGCCGTCCGGAGTGGGCGCGATGGCGGCGCTGCTCAAATTAGCGGTAGGGAAGCTGGACGGCATTCTGGTGGAGGCCGCGCAAGGCGAAGTTGTTTCCGCTGCCAATTTCAATTCGCCGGACCAGGTTGTGATTGCCGGTCACGCGGGCGCGGTGGCACGCGCGATGGAGTTAGCGAAAGCCGCGGGTGCCAAGCGCGCCGTTCCACTTGCGGTGAGCGCGCCGTTCCATTGCGCCCTGATGAAACCGGCGCAGGAGCGGATGGGGCATGAACTGGACGCGGTGCAGTTCGTGGACTTGCAGATCCCGCTGGTGAACAACTGGCGGGCCGTGGAAACCAGAACCGCAGCCGAAGCCCGTGAAGGGCTGTTCGAACAGATTCCGAACCCGGTGCGGTGGACCGAGACGATCCGCTATCTGGCGGCGAGGGGAATCAGCCGTTTTGTGGAAGTGGGTCCGGGCGCGGTTCTGACTGGCCTGCTGCGTAATATCAATCCGAACCTTGCCGGGATCAAATTCGGAGAGGCCGCCGACGAGGAGAAACTGCATGCAATACCGCCGGAGCCTCGCGAAGGGCTATTATAAGAGACTCAGACACATGCGAAGAATTCTGCTTTTGACCCTAGCTGCCGCGCTTCTACTTAGCGGTTGCAAAAAGAGCTTACCCGACAATGTTGCGGCTATGGTCAACAATCGTCCGGTCACCTACGCCGATTTGGACAAACAGTTTCAGCTTCAGTTCTCCGGCACCGGCGAGCGGCAAAACGACGATCAGGCAATGTCGCAAAAGCTGGAAGTGTTGCGCACTCTGATAGACAACGAGATCATGCTGCAGCGGGCCGAAAAGCAAAGCCTGATGGCGGTGGACGCGGATGTGGAAGCAAAGTTTAATGAGCTGAAGGCGCCCTATACCCAGGAGGAGTTCCAGCGGCTGTTGAACGTCAGGAAGATCACCGCGGAGGATTTGAAGGCGCAATTGCGGCGCGACTTGAGTGTGGCGAAACTGATTGCCAAAGAGATTACGTCGCACATTGCCATCTCCGACAAAGATGTCGCCGATTTCTACAACGGCAACAAAGCGGGGTTCAATCTGGCGGAGCCGCAGGTTCATCTTTCGCAGATTCTGGTTACGCCGCAGCCGAATCCGGAGGTTCGCAATCTGAAGAGCGACAAGGCGCAGACGGAAGATCAGGCCCGAGCCAAGATGCAGATGATCGAGGCGCGACTACAACAGGGTGAGGATTTCGCGGTGGTGGCGCAGAGTTTTTCCGAAGATCCGGCCACGGCGGCGAACGGCGGAGATCTGGGGTTTGTTCCGGAATCGTCGCTGGAGAAGGCGAATGCGGAATTGCGGAAGATGGTGATGACGATGCAGGCGGGCCAGGTGTCGAAGGTGATCCGGACGCCGGAGGGATATCGGTTGTTGAAGGTGATTTCGAAGGAACCGGCGGGGCAGCGGGAATTGAACGATCCGCGGGTGCAGCAGAGCATTCGCGAAACGCTGATTAATCGGAAAGACCAATTGCTGCGTGCGGCGTATTATGAAGTGGCGCGAAATGAGGCGCAGGTGGTGAACCAGATGGCAATTCGGATTACGATGAATAGGGACAAGAAGTAGAATTGGCATCCCGGTAGGTGAGGCGTAATTTGTACGCATCACGTTTGAATGGAGACCGCCGAAGTCTCCCGTTCGGGATACCATAATGCGCTTGACTCTAAATCCGGGAGTTGGGAACCCGGTGGATTGTGCCAAGTCGCTGAAAAGATCAGGAGATCAACTGCCTCGCAGTTGATCACTTTGGTGATTACTGATTCCCTTGCAACTGTTTGCGGGCTGAAGACCTAATCGATTTTGGGTGGGTTCAACTGCCAATTCCCCCCAGGTGTAACTACCCAAACTTCCGCACAGTTTCTGGGAACCCTGTAAACCCGAATGCGGCATTTTCGTCTAGGACTAAGTGCATGGAGAAAGTTCTGTTGCTGGAACTGATTCCGAAGGTCACTTGTTTGAAGGAGACATTTTCTACCGTGATGAGAACTATTTTCCTCGTACTAACGATACTGGGGGCGGCCGTCCCCACTTTTGCCCAAGGTCCACCGGGTGGAGGTCCGCCCGGTGGAGGACCGCCCGGTGGAGGTGGAGCAGGGGGCGACGGCATTTGGCGACGCAACGCTTATTACGGTGAAATCCAGACCTTCGATTCGTGCCTCGGCCACCAGCCTGGCAGCGGCCAGTATCACTATCACGCCACTCCGGTCTGCCTGCGCGCGCAACTCGGCGACAATATCGTGATTTCGCGAAGTTCGCGTACTGGCCAAACTTATGCCGAAATGACTTCCGGATGGCACCACTCCCCCATCCTAGGCTGGGCAATCGACGGGTATCCCATTTACGGCCCGTACGGCTACTCTGGCGCCGCCGACCCCACCACTGCGATCAAACGTATCCAATCCGGATATCGTTTGCGCAGCATTACGAATCGCACCACGCTACCAGACTGGTCGCTGCCAAATCATCCGGGCGTCGCGCAGAATCTAGACTCTGCGCGATACGGCCCCGCGGTGAGCACGCAGTATCCGCTCGGGCGGTATGTTGAAGACTATGAGTGGGTCTCCGGCCAAGGGGATCTCGACCAGTACAACGGACGCCTTGCCGTTACGCCTGAGTATCCACAGGGCACGTATGCCTACTACACTACTCTTGACGCCAAAGGCGGACCGGCGTTCCCGTATATCCTGGCCGGGCAGTTCCGTGGCACCGCCAGCGGCAGCTTCTCAATGAGCGTGACGGCTACGACGGCTGACTATTTCAACGGTGGCGTTTATTCTAGCGCGCCCGGGACTCCGGCGCTGTCCTCATGGTCAACGAAATACTCCAGCCAGAACGCGACCGTGGTGACCGGCTTCGACCCCTCAGCCGGACCGTTGACGACTTGGCCTGGAACTAACGATCTGGGCGTGATGACTGCGGGCTCGGTGACGAGGCCGATATTAGCTGAAGCCCAGAGAATTCGCTATTCGGACGCTTCGATCTACGTCACCGCTAACGGAGTGGCTGGATATCCGATGGGTCCGTGGTTTTCGCCTGACATGACGGGCGGCATCTTTTCAAACTTTCCAGGCGGTTCGAGTACCACCTTTCAGATGCCTAGCACGCCGTCGGCTGCGACGACGCCGACATCGACTGGCATGGGGTCGCAGGGTCTGTGGGTCAACGGCGTCAGTGTCTTCAATTTCCTTGACGGAGCGGGTTACTCGAACAGCGCTGGATCCGAGCAGGGCGGCGGAACCTCACCAGATCTGCTTGCCACCATCTCGTCCGCCGCTTCGTACGAACAAGGGCCGCTTGCGCCTGGCTCACTGGTGACAGCGACGCCACTCTTTTTCACAACACTTGCCACGTCCACGGTAACCGCCACGTCTATCCCATGGCCTACCGTTTTGGCGGGTGCAACGGTCAGTGTGACTGATTCGAGAGGTGCCACCAGCGCGGCGGAGATTTTTTACGTCTCGCCGACGCAGATCAATTTCCGAATGCCAACCGGTCTTGCTTCGGGTGCCGGGTCTGTTCGTATTTCGTCCGGCGGCAACAGCATTCCTTCAAAGATTAATATTCAGGCGGTATACCCGAACCTGTTCCTGCTGAACGCGAACGCGCTGGCGGCGGCGAGCGTCATCCGTGTACACAACGGACAGCAGACGGTTGAGCAGGATTACGCGGTTGTCGATCGCAAGGTTGTCGCCAGCCCGATCGCGCTGAATGGAGATCAGGTCTATCTTTCGGTGTATGGCAGCGGGTTGGGGTCGGCAACCTCGGCAACGGCGACCATCGGCGGCGTCAGCGCTACAGTGGCCTATGCGGGCTCGCAATCGGTTTACCCCGGTCTTGATCAGTACAACATTCTGATTCCGGAGTCTCTTGCGGGGAAGGGCAATGTGACTCTGATTGTGACGGCTGGAGGGAAGCCTTCTAACCCCGTCAACGTCACCATTCAATAGTCGAGCCATGCGGACGATCCTGCTGGTGGTGCTTTTCGCGTTCGCCCTGGTGGCTGGCGAGGAGAATGCGCGCCCGCCGATTGTCCGCGCCTGGCTGGTGAATCCCGCAGCGCTCCGCATGGCCAATCCGGCGCTTCGCGCTGTGCTGCCTGGGGTGCAGGCCGTGCGCACCGATGACCATTCCGTCTATGTAGAATCGGCGGGACTAGCCCTGCAGCCCCTTGCTCCGTTGCAGGTTGGCGATCGCGTTCCGCCGGCTGGCGTGCAAAAGTTTCTGTTCCAGTTGCCATTGCATGCACGGGAATCGCGGGCGCGTTCCGCAGCCGGTAAGGGGACACCCGTTCCCGCTGAGGTGACCGGCGTCTTTCTCAACGGCGTGCCGATTTACAATCCCGTCTCGCCGATCTCCTGGGCGGACCAGAACCTGTGGCACCTGGACTCGGTTCGCGAGGCAGGTCTGCCGTCGCCGATCATCGCCAGCCTGTTGGCCACCGCTGATCGCCATTCGCCGCTGATTGGCTTTGCGCTGGATGGCTTCCCGATTTACGGCCCGTATGGGTGGGATGAAAATGGCGCTTTACGCCGTTTTTACTCGAGCTACCGGCTGCGAGCGATTACCGGGCGTTCGACGCTGCCGGATGGGGTAGAACTGACGCCTTCGCAGGAAGGCCCCGCTATCGGCCGCGACTTCCCTCTGGGCACGTTCGCCGAAGACTATGCTTTTGTCAAAGGCTCCGGAGCCCTGGACGAGCACAACGGTCGCTTCGCTAAAACCCCGGAGTACCCCGAGGGTACATATGCGTATTTTCTTGGCATGGATGCTCTGGGCCGGATGGCCTTCCCTTACCTGATGGGGCGCAGCTATTTTGGGGAGGTGGAGGAACTTCGGGAATCGCCGGCGGGTGTGGACTCCAAGCCGATTCACCTCAGGACGAGTGGGCTTGCGGCGGGGAAAACTTCGGCAATTACCCTTACAATCCGGGATCGGCGGAACTTCCCGATTCGCTATCTCGAAAAAAAGCATGAACAGCCAATACACATGATCCTCGTTTCGGAAGATCTTTCCGAATTCGCGCATATTCATCCACAGCTACAGCCGAATGGCGACTGGAAAGTGAACTATTCCTTCCCCTACGGCGGACGCTACTCGATCTATGCCGACTACACCAGACCGGGCGAGGCGGCATCGGTTTCGCACTTTCAGGTTGAGGTTTCCGGTAAAGGAAAACCCACCGCTACGCCGCGTGCGGACGCGGACCGCACCAAAACGGTTGACGGTTTGCGAGTCACGCTGCGAGCGCCCGACCGGCTGCGCGCAGGCGAGGATCTGGCCTTACACTTCGACGTTTTGGACGCAAGTACGCAACTTCCGGCGGATGACTTACAGCCCTACCTTGGTTCGTGGGCTCACATCCTGGTTGTCTCGGCGGACCGCGAGGATTTCCTGCATGTGCACCCGGTGGAGAATGCGATTGCACCCGCACGGAATCCGTGGCAACACACACATGCTGCCTCCGGACCTAGCCCGTCCACCATAACCGCCGCCACGGGCTTCCGCCGCCCCGGCATCTACCGCCTTTGGCTGCAGGTTCAGCGTGAGGGGCGTATCATCACGGTGCCGTTTACACTGCAGGCCGCTCCGGCTGTGCGCTCGGTCCACCCGCGCGTCCTGATTCCGGCGGATGCCATCCGCGTGAGCGTATCAGGCACGGGATTTTCTCCGGCGCGAATCGCCGCATCGGCCGGAAAGCCCCTTCATCTCGCGTTCCTGCGCCAGAATGCGCAGAACTGTGCCAAGGCAGTGGTCTTCCCTGAACTCGGTATCCGCAAGGATCTTCCGCCTGGCGAAACGGTCGTAGTGGAGATTCCTGCTTCCGGCTCGCGAGAGCTGCATTTTTCCTGCGGAATGGATATGTTTCGCGGAAGCCTCGTAATCCGGTAAGGCCATCGAAATCCGCAATGCGTCCTACTCCAGATCAGTTCCTGGTCTTGCCCTGCACCTTCCGCACTTCTTCGAAATATCGCTGCACATAGGGCTGGTAGAGCAGCGGGATCTCATCGCGGTTGGCTTCACTGCCGGCGTCGGCATGCACTGCTTTATTCTGCGTGTAGGCCGTCTTCAACTGCTGCTTGCCGGACGGCACTTCCACCGTCATCTCGCCGGTCACCTGGGCGGCGCGCTTGCCCAGCAACTCACTGATCTTGCCCATGGCGGCTAGCTGCTCGGCATCGCGCAGTTCCTTATCTCCATCTTGCTTGCCGATGCCGCTCTTGGCATCCTGCTGCCCGGACTTATCGGCATTCTTGTCGCCGGCCTTGCTCTGCGCCGATTGCGATTGATCGCCGGACTCCCCTTCCTGATCGCCCTGCTGATCGGGATTGGGCTGGCCTTCCCCTTGCGACTTGCCCTGGCCTTGCATTCCTTTCTGGCCCGCATCCTGCTTCTGTTTGGCCGATCCGCCTTTGTCCTGCTGGGCGGCATTCTGTTGCGAATCACTCTGTTTGCCGGGGGATTTCAACTTTGAAAGCAGGTTCGCCACCGCATCGCGCATCTTGTCCGCCATGCTGGCGTTTTCGCCGGACGGATTTTTGGAACTGGAAGGAGGTGTCTGCTGCTTGCCCTGTTGCGGCGTACCCTGCTTATCGGACGTGCCGCTGCCGTTTTCCTGATCGCTGGGCTGATTGCTGGTGCCGGGCTTGGCGTTGTCGGAACCCTCGCTCGCTTCCGGTTCGCCGTCGTTCGGCTTACCGCTATCGACGCTCTGCCCCTGCTCATTCGATTCAATTGGGATTTGACCGGCCGGAGTGGCGAGTGCGCTCACGGGCTTCTCGGTGGCCAGCTTCTGATCGCCGGCTGGGGAATTGAGATCTTCGAGCGAGAGGCCTAACTGCTTCAACTGCTCGTCGAACTGTTCCTGAATCGCGCTCTTTTTCGTCGACGCCTCTTTTCGGGCGGGATCGATTGAGAAGGGATTGTTGAAGTGAATGTTGGCGATGGGGGCGCTGAGGTCGAGCGTGTGCATCAGGCCGTAACGGAAGGCGAACAGACTTGCCGCGATGGCGAACACACCGGCAAGCAGGTACGCCGAGCGGGAGAGGTGAATTGGCACCGCATAGGCGATGTCGGTTTCGAGCGCAATGCGGTCGGCTTTTGCCTTCTGAAGGTCTGTTAACTGGCGGGCGCGGGCGGTGCCCCCGTTAGTGAAGTAGTAAGCCGTCGATAGCGCGTCATACGATCCGATGCGGCGATCGATCTTCTGCGCCAGGACGTACGGCGAAGGGGTCATGCGCCGGATGCGCCAAACACCGGCAGCCAGTCCGGCCGCAAATAGAAATACCGGCCAATACCAATTCAGAATTTGCGTGCCGAGGACGAGCAAGAGAATGGCCCCGCCCATCGCAACGGTCGCAGCCAATGCGGTCTGGTCCATTGCCAGGTTCGCCAGGTAGCGCTGGCGGGCTCTCTTGAGAAATGTTTCCAATGCGCCGTTTGCGGCCAAAAGCTTATCTTCCCTTCGGCCTTGTTATGGAGTCAGCCGGGTTACCATTCCCATTATGGCGCAACGGCGGAATTTTCCGCTAAAACGAGTACTTCAATCCAAATTGGAGCTGTCGCGAATCCACGTTGGTGGAACCAATAACACCATAGCTGACCGTTCCCGGACTCGCTCCCGGCAAACCGAAAATCGGATGGTTCGGGAGATTGAAAAACTCCGTGCGGAATTCTACAACGTGGCGCTCAGTGATGTGGAAATTCTTGATCGCCGAGAAGTCTACCGCAATCGTGCCGGGTCCGATGATGGTGTTGCGTCCCGCTGTACCGAAGCGGAAATCCGCTCCCGGAATTCGGTTGACGAACGCGGCCGTATTGAAGAACCGCTTCGGATCCTGTTCACCGCGCGGCAGCGCCGGTCTAATTCCCGTTGCGTCCGGATAGCAGCTGCCGCCCCCATTCTGCACGGCCCCTGAACCACAGGTTGGTGTCAACGGGAATCCATCCTGCAAAGTAACGATCGTGCTGGCCTGCCATCCTCCAATCAGCGTGTCCAAGGCGCGTCCAGCGTTGCCGAAGAACGCTTTGCCGCGACCAATGGGAAGGTTATAGAGCAGCGTCGTGGTCAGCCGTTTCCGGAAATCAAATGACGACAGCCCGCGTTCGGCTTTCAAGTTGTAGTCGTTCGACGGATTTTGCGAATCGCCTCCCTGCTGCCGCACGCCGCTGCCGTTATCAATGGATTTCCCGTAGCTGAATGCCGTCAGCGTGGTGAAGCCGTGGCTTAGGCGCTGCTGCAGCCGCACTTGCAGCGAGTGGTAACTCGAATGAACCCCGGTTGCCGTCAGTTGAACGCCGCCATTTAGAATTGGAAACGGCCGGCGGGCATTGATATTGCCTGGTCCGGGAGGGGCATTGTTGTAAACCATCAACCGCCGCAGGTGCACACCAGCCGAACCGATGTAGTTCACCTCCAGCGACATGTCTTGCGTAATCTGGCGCTGCACTCCGAACGACCATTGCGGCACGTAGGAAGTAGGGGCGTGGTAGTCGTAGGCGAGCAGGAACGAGGGTGCTCCGATGAGTGTGAATATGCGGTCCCAACTGAGGTTCGGAACCAGCGTGTTCGCCGTCTCGGCGTTGCGGATGGTGAACGGTGCGTTGCGCGTTACTTCATAGGCGGCGCTGGCGATGTCCTGCACGAAAAAGAGTCCGACGCCGGTGCGGATCACCGTCTTGTTGTTCAGGCTGTAGGCGATCCCCAGGCGGGGTGCAAAATTGTTGTTGTCTGCTCCGTATGCTCCCCGCCCATAGCGGCCGTCGCGCACGTATGGGATGTAGGAAGGCAACGGGTAGGCGGGATTGCCCTGGAACGGGTCACCATTGCCGGACCGCGCAAACACAGGGAACGCGGAGTTATCCCACTTAAAATCGATATTGACGATCGCGTCGTGCTTATCCACCCATGGCGTCTGATTCTCATAACGCAGACCGTAGTTGATGATCAGCTTCGAGGAAACCTTCCAGCTGTCCTGGAAATAGAGTCCTGCATAAATGTTGCGGTAATTGGCGATCGGCGCGCCGATCTGCCCCTCGGTGCCGCTGAAGTACCCCAGCAGGAAATCGGCGGCATTGTTGGCGGGGATCGTTGTGCTCGCCACGCCATTGTTCGTGTACTGGCCATTCTCAGAAAACCTGCCGCGCGTCACGGTACCGCTGATCACGTTATAACGAGTGCGGTTGAAGTCCGCGCCGAACTTGAGCGAATGCTTTCCGCGCGACCAGGAAAAATTGTCGGTCCACTGGAAAATGGTGTCCCATGTGTTGAACGGAACGTCCGAGGATTCGCCTATGTTTGAGATTCCGCCCCCCAGGTTGACGTTGGGAGTGCCCCAATATAGAGGATTATCCGTGGGTAGGCCCTTGATTCCCAGATCCGCAACCACGTTCTCTTTGCCGGCCCGGCCGGCTTGATTGGCGTTTTCCAGCCGGCTGATCCCAAACCGGAAATCGTTCACCTTATTCGACCCCAGAACCCAGGTGTGGCTGAGCATTCCCTGATGGACCTGCGATTGGGTGTTGGTTCCCAACTGTGGCAGGTTGACGGGGTTATACTGCTTTTCACCGGAATGCGCATAGCGGAACATAAAGCTGGAAGTTGCAGATCGCACGTAGTCGATGCGGCTGTTCTGTTGGTCGTAGTCTGTGGGGCGTCCTTCGGTGTTGACGTAGTTGTTGGCGGCCAAAGTAGCTGGACTGCCCGCATTGGCGAGCGGTGAAAACTTCTGCAGGTACGTTTGCGAAATGGAGTTGATGCGGCTGGTCGGGATTCGATTGTTAGGGAATGGCGAAACAGACGCGACAGATAGGCCGTTCGTGGCAAGCACTCTGGTGCTGGGATCGTAGATGGTGCCGCTGACCCCCGAGAAATCCCCGGCGACCCACGACGATGGTATGACCGTGGCCGCAAGGGTAAGCGCCTTCCGTTCGCGCAGCCCTTCATAGTTGACGGCGAAGAACATCTTATCTCTGCCGTTAATCACTTTTGGGATGACGACCGGCCCGCCCAAGAAGAATCCGAATTGATTGCGCTTGAACGGCGGTATTGGCTTGCTGCCGCTGTCGAAGAAATTCTTGGCGTCGAACACAGAGTTCCGCAGGAACTCGAAGGCGGTCCCATGGAGTGAGTTGCTGCCGCTTCTGGTGGTCACATTGATCTGCGCCATGTTGTGACCGTACTCGGCGGGAACGATGCCCGTCTCCACTTTGAATTCCTGTAGTGCATCCAGCGAGGGCAGAAAGAGGTAGCTGTTGAAGCTTGGATCGGTATTCTCGATGCCATCCAGCGTGTAGTGATTGAAGAAAATGCGTTGACCGCTGACGCTGAGGTTGAACTGGCTTCGCGTGCCGCCCTGCCGCGTCACGCCGACTGCGGAGGGCTGACCATTCGTGCTGGTGCCAGGAGTAAGCGCCGCCAGATGTAAATAATTCCGGCCATTCAGGGGTAGTTCCAAAATGCGCTGGTTCTCAATCACCGTGCCGACCGATGTGCTTTCGGTATCCAGCACCGGCAGGCCGCCCTTCACTTCAACAACGTCGGAGACATTTCCCACCGCGAGTGCAATATCGATACGGGCCACCTGGCCCACCTGCAGCACAATGTCGTTGCGGACTTGGGCGTTGAAGCCCGCCATCTCAACCTTCAGCGTGTACTCACCCGGTAGCAGCGCCGGTAGTCCATAAATGCCTTCCGAGTTGGTCTTCACCACGCGCTGCGTATTAGTGGCTGGGTGCGTTAACGTAATTGCCGCCCCTGCTATTACTGCTCCGCTTGTGTCGGCAACGGTGCCGTTGATCTCGCCGGTTGAGCCTTGGCCCTGGAGGCTGATGTGGAAGAGAAGGACGGTTGCAAGTGCAGCGGCATGCCGAGAGCGACGCATCGACATGGCGGTGCCTCCTGTTGGAAGTGCTGATGGAATGCTATCAGAGACTCGAGGGTGCTGTCAATCGTGTTACCTTCACCCTAATCGCTCGATAAGCCTCGCTACCCTGCTTGAGCGGTAAGACGCGCCCCGTAAAAGCCATTCACGCCGGTCGCTGGCCGGTAATCGGCGGTGGTCCGAGGCGTTCGGCTTGCCCGAGACCGCTACGGAATGG